>DWVA01000191.1 GCA_019120475.1 Candidatus Blautia intestinipullorum
GTCCGCCACGCTGTTTTCCGTCTGTCCGGTCCCGTCAAAAATGGCGGTGAGCTTATCCTCCGGAATTCCCACGCCCTGATCCGTCACCAGGAAGGTCACATCCCTTTTTTCGATCTGCACGCTGCATTCCACAGGCTCGCTGCTTCCCGCATGAAAGACCGCATTCTCCATCAGATTGATCAGAACCTGCTCGATCAGCATGGCGTCCATGGGAATCATGATGAATTCCTCCGGAAGAAGCACCCGTATGTTCGCGTCCGGAATTCTTTTTTTCAGCCGGAATACGGCTTCGCTCATCACTTCCTCCACAGGCTCCAGGGATTTGTTCACGCTGGCGCGGCCCTCGCTGATTCTGGTCACAGTGAGCAGATTTTCCACCATGTTCAGAAGCCAGTCGGCATCCTCTCCGATATGCCGCACCATCTCCCTTTTTTCCTGATCCGTAAGCCGTTCTTCATTTTCCAGATAGGAGCTGCTCGCCCCGATAATTCCTGTCAGAGGCGTGCGCAGGTCATGGGACACCGCCCGCAGGAGGTTTGCCCGCATCTTCTCCTTTTCCGCCTCCGCCAGCAGCTTTTCCCGCTCCGAAAGCTCCTTTGCCTGCTTCTTCATGTGCGAGGTGGCCATGCTGGTCAGCACGGCTACCACCATCATGCAGAAGAAGGTAACCGGATACCCATCCAGCATGAAATTCAGTTTCCAGTATGGATAGGTGAACAGGTAATTCACCGCAAAAACACTGAGAAAAGCCGCTGCAATTCCCGGAATGTATCCCTGTGTCGTCCGGGAAACCAGAAGGATTGCCAGGGTATAGAACATGATCACGTTCATGGTCTGGGCCGTAAGCCGATCATAGATATAGGCGGCTATGGTCGCAACAAAAAGGATGCCAAGGGTAATCCCGACATCCTTCCAGGTGACCTGGCACCACGCCGGATATTTTTTCATCCACCCGGAGGCTTCCAGCCGCCGTTTTTCATTCCGGGCGGCCGGCCCGTCCGCCGGAGGCATTTTCTCTCTGGTTCTCATCATTGCTTCTGTACGAGAATTTTCTCGATCTCCACCACGTAAACCGTATGATAATCCCGGTCCGGATAATTCTTTGCAATCAGCTCCTGATCCAGAAAGCAGGCCTCCTCCATGGGCTGCGCGTAAAGCTTGCGGCAGATGATCGCCATGCGGCTTTCCTGGAAAACGGGAGCGCTGTTTACCATTTCCACATGCAGGCCGCAGGCCGCGATCTTGTCCTCATCCCTTCCGGAAACCGTCCCCATATAATTTAGCATCTTCCTGCTTCCCTCATCGAAAAAGCTTAGGGAAAGCTTCCCGCTCTGATCGATCAGCTCCTTCGTATAGCGCTGCGGCCGGATAAAAACAAAGGCGACCTTCTTGTTCCAGAGGATCCCCATGCCGCCCCAGCTCGCCGTCATGGCGTTCACCCTTGAGCCGTCCGACGCCGCCACCAGCATCCAGTCCTCTCCGATCAGAGAAAACGGGTTCTCATGAAGCTCTTCCGGTTTGATTTTTCCCCACATTTTCCTGTCCTCCCTTTCCTGCCGCCGACAGGCGGCATTGAAATCAGTTCCATAACGTTTTACGCAAGAGAACACAGACCCTTTCCTCAGGATCTGTGTTCCCCAATCATCCATTATTTCTCAGGCATGATGACCGCAACGATGAAATAGGCGATCAGCCCCATAAAGCCCGCTCCGAACAGGAGGCTCGCTCCCACCCAGATCAGCCGGACGATGGTGGGGTCCCAGTTGAAATACTCCGCGATCCCCGCGCACACGCCGCAGACCATCCGGTTGGAATAAGATCTGGTCAGCCGTCTGCCGGAACCGTTTCCATAGTTTCTGTCATAACCATTCGCGCCATAACCGTTTCCGTTCTCCCAGCCCTGACTGCTCTGACCGCCGTTCCAGCCATTCCCGTTATCCCAGCCCTGTCCGTTGTTCTGGCCTGTGCTGTCTGCCTGCCAGCCCTGCTGCGCATTGTTCTGATTTCTATCCTGATATTCTGTCATAATTACCTCTCTTCCGGAGCGAAACAAAGCTGTTGATGCCGCTCCTTACGTTTTTATTATCCCTTATCCTTACGGATTTGTAAAGTAAATTTCCATACTGCCCATGGATACGTCCAGATCAAAGGTTCCGGCCGCGTCATTATCTGCGCCCCACTGTGAACTCATCCCGGAAACTTCCCTGTCCCCAATCCGGACGCTGCCCATTGATGCGGAAACATCAAAATTATAATCCTCTTCCTTTCCGGCAAGCTCCATGGTCACACTTCCCATGCCGCAGGTCCCGCTCAGATTTCCTGTAATCTCCCCGTTCATATACAGGGAACCCATACCGATGTCCGCAGTCATATCGGAAACCCTCGCATCATACAGATTGATTTCTCCCATTCCCAGATAAACCTCCGCATCCTGCGCGCTAAGTTTCCTGATGTCCACACTTCCCATACCCGCGTTGCAGTACAGGTGATCCGCATTCAGTTCCTCCACCGCAAGCTGTCCGGCTCCCACGGTAAGATTGGATGTTTCGAAGGAAAATCCCTTCGGCAGATACAGCGTCAGCTCTCCCACCGTTTCCGTACTCCTTCTGCCGCCGCCGAACATCCATTTCACCCATTTCACTTCACTGTCAGCCCGCACATAAAGCGTTCCATCCTCCACATAGGCCTGGGCTCTTTCAATATCAGCGCCTTCAATGCTGGCCGTTTCTCCTTCCGCTTCCAGAACGTTCACATCGACATTGCCAACCTCCAGCGTCAGCTTTCCGGCTCCGGACTCCGGCAGCGTTTCCAGCTCCTGCGTAAAATCTCCTGACAGGATCTCATGGCTGTTGTCAAATTCAATGCCCGAATCCGACTGTTCCGCCGCAGATACCTCCAGCAGTCCCTGTGCAAGCATCCCCTCCATGCCTTTCTGTCCTCCGAGCATTCTTCCACCAACCGCCAGCATCCCGCCGGCCGCGATCAGAACCAGCGAAGCAATCAGTATCCTCTTAAACCATTTATTCATATCTTCCCCTTTCTGCACGGCTTTCGGCCGTACCGTCTTCACCTGTTTATCTTTTTCTGTGAAATGGCAGACTGCATAGTCTGACGAATCCCCGGCACAGGGCCGGAACCGTATTTACCGCGAGCCAGCACATCAGCAGAGTCAGCAGCAGCCCAATTCCGACACATACCATACCGCCGCCCAGGATACAGACCGCCGAAGTGGGAAATGCCGCCAGATTGGCAATGGCGAAAACAACCAGCGCGCCGCCCACTACCAGCACAACAATCCCTGTAATCACAATACAGGCAAAGAAAACAAGCACACATACCAGGAACACAAAAGCGATAATGACAGCTCCCAGTCCCAGCGGCACCAGGACAGGAACCAGAAAGAGGCAGGCCAGGATCAGCAGAATTATCTCTCCTGCGCTTCTCTTTTGCGGCCTTTGTGGGCCGGCAGCGGACATATCCGGACCATTCCAGCGGCCTTGTGATCCGGGGCCTTGGGATCCGGGGCCCTGGGATCCGGGGCCCTGGGATC
Organism: Candidatus Blautia intestinipullorum; assembly: GCA_019120475.1. Classification (GTDB taxonomy): domain Bacteria; phylum Bacillota; class Clostridia; order Lachnospirales; family Lachnospiraceae; genus Blautia_A; species Blautia_A intestinipullorum. Next base: position 3,551 of record DWVA01000191.1, read on the forward strand.
CAAAGCCACCGGAGTTCCCTGGCCCGAAGCCGGAAGGTCCAGGACCATATGCGCCGCAGCCGCTCATTCCAGGGCCGGGACCTCCATACCCGTTCGTTCCGGGGCCGGGACCTCCGTGCCTGCCCATTCCAGGCCCTGCAGTACCGTTTTCCTGCGTTCCGGAACAGGCCCCGTTTCCAAAACCGTTTTTTTCATCGGATTCGGCCCCGTTTTTATCTGCTTCCGTTTTCTCCGTCCATCCGCTGACGGGAACCGGTTCTCTTTTCTCTCCTTCATCCATCCGGAAACCCTCTTCTGTGAATTCTCCGAAATCCTCTCCGTCCTGAAGGCCGACCCGGATGCTGTCTGCGATGCGTTCCGGAGAGCCGAGCGCAGCAAGCGCAGCGTTCTCATTTTCCGTTCCGGCGTCGTCCAGATAATCATTATAATATTGAAGCGCATCCTCCCGCTCCGCCTGAGGAATATCCTCCAGAAGCTCCTGAAGCCGTTCCATAAATTCCGCTCTGTTCATTCCCTTTTACCTCCCGTCCGGCCCTCAAGCAGATCTGTGATTCTGCCGGAATATTTTTTCCATTCCTCCATATACAGCCCAAGCTGCGCGCGTCCCCGCTCCGTCACCTGATAGTACCTTCGGTTCCGCCCGCCGTATTCCATATCGTAGGCCTCCAGGCATCCATCCGCCTGAAGTCTTCTCAGGACCGGATAGAGTGTGGACTCCGACAGCTCCACCGCCTGCCGCACCTCCTGCGTGATCCGGTAGCCATAGGCCCCATCCGGCTCTCTGGAAACCACGGCAAGCACGATCGCATCCAGCAGCGCCGCTCCCGTATTAAAAACCATGTTCCATACTCCCTTCTGAAACTTCATATTATATTTGCTATAATATTGTTTTGTAGCTTTACTATAGAGCAGAGTCCGCAAAACTGCAAGGAAGAAGCCCGGAAGATTCGGCGAAAAAACTCTGATGAAAAACGAAAGATTTTCTTAATTAGTTTCCCCACACATCCGCCCGGAATTGTGATTGCTCCTGTAAAATGCTATAACCTGACTTTTACACTTTCAGAGACAAAAACCCCTGCATTTCCCATAACAATGGGATCTGCAGAGGCCTTCTTCTGTTATGCTCTATCTCTTTAATCCTATCTCTGAAAAGAAGCGTTTAAAAATTTCCTGCTTCGCATATGCATAATAAAAATCCGTCCCGAACGTTTCCTGTATCCGCCTGTAATCTTCTGCAAGCTGGTCTTCCGGACTGAATTTCAGGCTCGGCACCAGTTTCCCTGTTTTTTTATCCGGTATTTCCTGGTATCGGATCCTTCCCCCTACATCCAGCAGCCTTACGTACCCTCCCTGTTCGATCAGGCAGTTCGCTGCTCTTAAACAGGATGCAATCCGTTCTGCCGACAGTCTCCTTTCTCCCATGGAATGCTGGATCATCCGGACAATCACCAGTGCCGTGAAACAGATCAGGAAATGAGCGCGGATATGTTCTCGGGTGTTTACATAGATCGGGCGCGCATCCAGGTCGCTCTTCATGATCCTGAAGGATTCCTCGATCCTCCACAGTCCATGATACACGCTCCGTATCTTTGCCGCATCGAAATCCATCTCGCTGGTTATGATCGCAAAATATCCATCGTACAGTGCGTCTTTTTCCGCTTTCTCCAGATCCACCACGGATACTTTCGCAACCTGTTCCCTCTCCAGGATCTCCCCCGTTTCCTTCAGGACTGTCTCCTCTTTCAGATAACGGTCTTTCCCGTGCATGATACCGTATGCATTATTTTTGGTGCTCCTCTCTGCCCTTTTCAGTTTCTCTTCCCTTTTTTTCGCTGCCATCTGCGCATCCGCCTTTGACCAGTAAAGCAGCACCTTCCTCATCCGTCTGACCGCCTTTTTCTTTTCCGTGTGCTCCCCGTCCTGTTCCTCAAACCGGATCTCATGTCCGGTGTATTCTTCCGTAATCAGCTTCCAGCGGTAATCCCCGCTTTCTGAAGCATGCCAGCCTTCCGGGTCAAAAAGCTCCTCCCGGTAACGTTTCCCCTTTGTCCCCTTCAGGACCTGGGAAAACACGTAACCGTCCCCCTGGCTGCACAGAAGGTCGATGTTATGGGAGCAGTTCATCCCCTTGTCCGCGACTACTACAGTACGTCTGATGCCATACTCTTTTTTGAACCCGTCCAGATTCTCTTTCAGGGTATCAGAATCGCTCATGTTCCCGCGGAAAACATCCATGCAGACGGGTATCCCGTTCCCATCCAGAAAGAGTCCCATCTGGATGATCGGTGTCAGCTGATGTTCTTTTGAGACTCCTTTCTGGGCCAGGGCGGGCCCTTCTGTCTGCCGGCCCCGCCGGTCTGTATAAACCTCATCCGGGTCTGCAAAGTCCTTTTCCGTATAGTAGTTCGTCACATCATAAAAAGAGTATTCCAGGCTTCGGCCGGTCAGTTCTGTCACCTTCCCGTTCAGATACTGCTGGAGGTCATAGAAAAAACAGTCAAAATGATCCAGAGCGCGGTAGATATCCGGAAGTTCGAATTCGCTTCTGAGACCGTAATAGTTCAGGAGTCTGGCGGCCGCCTCCCGCTTGGAAGAAGGGTAGAGAATCCTGTCCATGACAAGATAGCGAAACACCTCATTCAGGGAATATTTCCCACGGAATCCGGAACGTTTCTGGTAATCATTAATGAAGGAATCGATTCCCAGAAGACGGTATACGGATTCCGGGAATTTATATCCGTAATTCAGGAGACGGTTGTGGTCGGAATACATCATTTCCGCAACCGGCGTCCTGCCCGTGGGATCCTTCTTTTTCTTCAGGCTGTTATTGCACGCATTGACCTCGTTCCAGAATGCCTCCAGGTCCGTCTGGTCTTCCAGGTAGCCGAAGCTTTTGACTGTCCGTTGTTTTGGGGAAGAGTTTGGATAGGGACGGTAACCTTCCGTGACGCGGATCTGGGTTTTGACAGTACCATCTTTAAAAGTTTTCTTATCTTTTCTGATCATAGCGGCGCCCTCCATCCGGTCAAAAGATATATAATCCATTATAGCATAACTGGAGCATAACATCAATATTTATTTATTAAAAACCCCCGGAAGCATTGATTTTCCGGGGATTTAAGTGTGAAAAACATATATTTGAAGGAATAAAAGTGTAAAAGTCAGG
>DWVA01000192.1 GCA_019120475.1 Candidatus Blautia intestinipullorum
ATTTCCATTTGCGGGAGGTTCTGTTCTTAATATGCAACCGCAGATTACAGCCGGGAAATCCCTGGCGGATAAAATGAAAGGGAATACCGGAGAGAATTTCCGGTATCCGCGCATGGATCTGAGCGGAAAAACACAAGTGATATAAATTCTGAAAATGATTGACAATATAGAAACGGGAGGCAGAAATATGGTAAAAAGATACAGACACTATTTCAAATCAGAAGCGGACGGACTGAGAATTTCTGTTTTGACCATCTGTCCGGATATGCCGCCGTACAGAGGAATCCTGCAGATAGTTCATGGGATGAGCGAATATAAAGAAAGATACGAGCCGTTTATGGAATATATGGCGGAGAGAGGATATATGACGGTGATCCATGACCACAGGGGACATGGACAGAGTGTGAGATCAGGCGACGACCTGGGATATATGTACGGAGGAGGAGCGGAGGCTGTCCTGAAGGATATTCAAACGGTAAATTCCGGGATCAGGAAAAAGTTTCCGGATCTGCCGCTGATTCTTATGGGACACAGTATGGGATCTCTGGCTGTGAGAGCCTTTGCCGCCGCACATGACGATTGTATGAATATGCTGATCGTCTGCGGATCTCCAAGCAACAGAAAAGCGAAAATCTTCGGGACTGCACTGGCAAGAGCAGAAGGAAGTATTCTGGGGTTCCGCCACAGAAGCAAACTGCTTGAGCTTTTGTCCTTTGGCGGATATGCGGCGAAATTCCGTGGAGAGAAAAACAGAAATGCGTGGATATGCTCAGACCCGGAGGTTTATCAGGATTACACAAAATCCGAGCTCTGCGGCTTTACTTTTACGGACGACGGATATCTTGCCCTGTTCCAGCTTATGAAACGGGCTTACGACCTGTCACACTGGAAATGTACGAATCCGAAGCTTCCGATATTGTTTTTAAGCGGAGCGGAGGACCCTTGTATGGGAAACGTACGGAAGTTTGCGGCTTCCGTCCAGAATATGAGAAAGGCCGGGTACCGTGATGTAAAAGGAAAGCTGTACAGGGGAATGCGTCATGAAATCCTCAACGAAAAGGGAAAAGAGCAGGTTTATCATGATATTGCCGTTTATATCCGGAAGAAGGGACTATGACAGAGTCGTCTTTCCTTATGTCTGGAATAGACAGGGATGTTTTCGTCCATACTAACGCTATAAATATTTGCGGAAAAGGAGAAAACATATGCGAAAATGGAGGATGGCTTTCGTCCTGGCGGCAGTCTGTGCTTTTTGTATTACAGGCTGTGGCTCTGACAGAGACTGGAGCGAAGAAAAAGGAGAACTGGTGAAAGCGGGAAAGAGTCAGGCTTTCTTTGTCCTTGACCGGAAAGTAAGGGATTGTTATAATGAATTTATTGTGAAAAAAGAAATTTAACCGGAGGAGAACAAATGAGAGCAAGCGGGGTTTTGATGCCTGTGTCCAGTATTCCTTCAGAGTTCGGGATCGGGTGTTTTTCTAAAGAGGCTTATGATTTTGTAGATCAACTTGCCGCAGCCGGACAGAGATACTGGCAGATACTTCCTATGGGGCCTACCGGATATGGAGACTCTCCCTATCAGTCCTGTTCCACTTTTGCTGGGAATCCATATTTTATTGACCTGCAGACATTAATAGAAGACGGGCTTTTGACGCAGGAAGAATGTGAATCCTGCGACTGGGGAGGGAGCCCTTGTTATGTGGATTATGAAAAGATCTACCAGTCCAGATTCCTGCTTCTGCGAAAAGCATATGAGAGAAGCAATCTGAGAGAGAACAGGGAGTATGAGGAGTTTGTCAGGCAGCAGGGCCACTGGCTTTTGGACTATGCCCTTTTTATGGCTATAAAAGACGCCCGGGGAGGAAAAAGCTGGGCGGACTGGCCGGAAGAACTGCAGGATCACCAGTCATACGCCGTAGAGCAGGCTCGGACGGAGCTGAAAGATGAAATTGATTTTTACTGTTTTCAGCAGTACCTTTTCTCTGTACAGTGGATGAAACTGAAGGCATATGCCAATAAAAAAGGGGTGTACGTTATCGGAGATGTACCGATCTATGTCGCTCCTGACAGTTCAGATGCCTGGGCGAATCCGGAGCTGTTTCAGTTTGATGAGAATTACCGCCCCAAGGCGGTAGCCGGATGTCCTCCAGACGCTTTTTCCGCAACAGGGCAGTTGTGGGGAAATCCTCTTTACCACTGGAGAAAACATAAAGAAGAAGGATATCTGTGGTGGACAAGAAGAATGATCCGGTGCATGGAATTTTACGACGTAGTGAGAATCGATCATTTCCGTGGCTTTGACGAGTACTATTCAATTCCATACGGCGATAAAACAGCAGAAAACGGTCATTGGGAAAAAGGACCCGGTCTGGAGCTGTTCCATGTGCTGAACAGCAGGATCGAAGATCTGAGAGTCATTGCGGAAGATCTTGGTTTTCTTACGGAAAGCGTCTTCAAAATGGTAAGAGAGAGCGGATATCCCGGGATGAAAGTTCTTCAGTTTGCTTTTGATGAAAGCGAAAGCAGTTGTTACCTTCCTTACAAATATGAGAAAAACTGCGTGGTGTACACGGGAACGCATGATAACGAAACCACCAAGGGCTGGCTGGCCGGCCTGAACAGCCATGACAGTTCTTTTGTTAAGGAATACATAGACTGCACCGGGAAAACTCCGGAGGAATGCGTATGGGGGCTGATCCGCGCGGCGCAGGCAAGCGTGGCGGATCTCTGCGTTATCCCGATACAGGATTATCTCTGTCTTGGAAATGAAGCCAGGATGAATACGCCTTCCACTCTCGGGGATAACTGGAAATGGAGGCTTGCAAAAGGACAGGTCACGGAAAAACTTCTGGAACGGATCAGGAGTCTGACAGCTCTATACGGCCGATTGTAGAACGCAGGAAATATGACTGTAAAAATACAAGTGGATATGGCTGTCAGCAAAAAAAATACATACGCGGACGATAAAAGGAGAGACAAATGGAAGATAAGAAGAAAGAGGAAGAACTGATACAGGAGGAAACGGCAGTACAGCCTGAAGAAAGCGGGGAAGAAAAAGAAGAGCAGACGGAAACCCATCAGGGAGGACTTCCTATGAGAAGCTGCGTGCTGATGCTTCTGGCAGGTCTGTATCTTCTGTATACAGGGTATAAACTCTGTCAGAATGTCCTCAATGGAGTAGAGGGCGGAAACTGGGGATTTTTTGCCGCAGGCGTAGGATTCCTGATCGTAGGAGCCGTGATGCTTTTTATTGCGGGAAAGAATTATCTGAGAAGAGAGAAGGAGAAAAAAGAAGCTCAGGAGAAGGAAATCCAGAATAATCCTCTGCCAAAGGAAGAACCGGAGGAAAGAAAAACGATGAGTATTGCAGAAAGGGCAAGGCTGGCCCAGAATCTTTCCGACAGGGAGGAAGAAGAAACAGAAGAGAACCGGGAGGGTACAGAAGAAACGATACAGGATGCTTCCGGCGAAAACACTGCAGAATAAAAAAGCCGCAGACGTTCATTTACGAACGTCTGCGGTGTTTTTTTGACCGGTGTGTCTTTTTGCGGGATTTTCCCGATGCGTTGGGATTATGAAGACTGGACCAGCAGAAAAGCTGGACAAGAAGGATCCCTATCAGGGCTCCGATACTGTCGAAACCTACGTCCCTGATCCCGGGTGTCCTGCCGGAAACAAAGGACTGGTGATACTCGTCAAGTCCGGCAAAACCTACGCAGATGATCCCTGCCAAAAGAAAAAGCCAGAAGCCTCTGATCCGGTATACATACAGCGGAAAAGAAATGGCGATGGCAAGCAGGCAGTATTCTGTCATATGAGCGGCCTTCCGCACATAGTAGTGGATGGATTCCGCTTCATATGCCAGTTCATCGTAGCTTTTTCCTGTATTTAAAAGTTCATTTTTCGTTTCAACGATCTGATAGCTGATCTTGTAGCTTAATTCCCCGGACACCTCCCCTGTCTGGGCGGAAAATGAAAAAATAATGTACATCATCAGCAATGCGGGAAGAAACGAAAGAGGTTTCAGTAAAGTAATTAAGATTTTCATGGGTATTAATATAGCATGTGGAAATTGAATTGTAAAGAGCCTGAAAAGCAGAGCTGAAAGACAAAGCCCCAAAAACAGGGTAGTCATAAAAACAAAACCATGGTACAATAGAAAAAGTTGAATTTAAAAAGAACGCAAGACCTGAATTTTCCGGGTGAAAGGAGGCGCACATGAGCGCAGCAGATACCATTTTTATTAACATGTGCAGAGACATCATTGACAACGGAACCAGCACTGAAGGAGAAAAGGTGCGGCCTGTATGGGAGGACGGAACACCGGCTTACACCATTAAAAAATTCGGCGTTGTAAACAGATACGATCTCCGGAAAGAATTTCCGGCGCTGACACTGAGAAAGACCGCTTTGAAGAGCGCCATGGACGAAATTTTATGGATCTGGCAGAAAAAATCCAATAATATCCATGATCTTCACAGCCATATCTGGGACAGTTGGGCGGATGAAACAGGATCTATCGGAAAAGCGTACGGATATCAGATGCAGGTGAAGCATCAGTATAAAGAGGGAATGATGGATCAGGTGGACAGAGTGCTGTACGACCTGAAGAATAATCCTTACAGCCGCCGTATTATGACAAATATTTATGTGCATCAGGATCTCCATGAGATGCATCTTTATCCCTGCGCGTATTCCATGACTTTCAATGTAACAAAGGAACCCGGAAAAGATAAGCTTACTTTAAACGCTATTTTGAATCAGCGCTCCCAGGATATCCTGGCGGCAAACAACTGGAACGTATGCCAGTACTCCATTCTTCTGATGATGTTCGCCCAGGTATGCGGCATGGAGGCGGGAGAACTGGTTCATGTGATCTCTGACTGCCATATTTATGACAGGCATATCCCTATCGTTGAGGAACTGATCAAAAGGACGCCTTATCCCGCGCCTGTGGTAAGGCTGAATCCTGAGGTCAGGGACTTCTACGATTTTACGACAGACGATCTGATCGTGGAAAATTATCAGACCTGGCCGCAGATCAAAAACATTCCGATAGCCATTTAAGGAGGAACGAGCAAAATGAAGTTAATCGTGGCAGTAGATAAAAACTGGGGAATAGGAAAAGACAACAAGCTTCTCGTAAGTATTCCGGCGGATATGAAAATGTTCCGCCAGGAGACAACCGGAAAGGTGGTTGTCCTGGGAAGAAAGACTCTGGCCACTTTTCCGGGAGGACTTCCTTTAAAAAACAGAACAAACATCATTCTTACAGGAAATAAAGACTTCAAAGCGAAAGACGCGGTTATAGTACATTCTATTGAGGAACTTCTGGAAGAAATAAAAAAATATCCCTCCGATGAGGTATATTGTATTGGCGGAGACAGTGTGTACAAACAGCTTCTGCCCTACTGTGACACCGCGATCGTGACGAAAATCGACTTTGCCTATGAGGCGGACCGCTATTTCCCGAATCTGGATGAGATGCCTGAGTGGAAGATTACCGGAAGAAGCGAGGAACAGACATATTTTGACCTGGAATATGAATATGTTACTTATGAGAGGCTGAGCTGAGGCAGGAATCCAAAAAAACAATGTAAAAGCGAAAAGACTGTGACAGAGAAAAAGGATTTCATCCCGGAACATTCCGGAACGAAATCCTTTTTTAAAACTCTTTATTTGATTTCCTGGATCCATCCTTCCGGAGCCTCGATGCGGCCCATCTGGATGCCTGTCAGCGTATCGTAAAGCTTTCTGGTCACAGGTCCCATCTCGTCCATTCCGGAGGGGAAGCAGATTTCCTGGCCGTGATTTACGATCTTTCCTACAGGGGAGATAACAGCGGCGGTTCCGCACAGACCGCATTCCGCGAAATCTTTTACTTCGTCAAAGTAAACCTCGCGCTCTTCCACTTCAAGACCAAGATAATGTTCTGCAACATAGACCAGAGAACGGCGTGTAATGGAGGGAAGAATACTTCCTGATTTGGGAGTGACAACCTTATTGTCCTTTGTGATAAACAGGAAGTTGGCTCCGCCGGTTTCCTCAACTTTTGTCCTGGTAGCCGCGTCAAGATACATATTTTCGTCATATCCGTTGCGGTGCGCTTCCATGATCGCGTGCAGGCTCATGGCATAATTCAGACCTGCTTTGATGTGACCGGTTCCATGGGGCGCGGCGCGGTCAAAGTCAGAGACACAGATAGTCAGAGGTTTGATGCCGCCTTTAAAGTAGGGGCCCACCGGAGTTGTGAATACACGGAACTGGTATTCATCCGCTGGCTTTACGCCAATGACGGGATTGGAGCCGAACATATAGGGACGGATATAAAGGGTAGCGCCGGAGCCGTAAGGCGGCACATAGGCTGCGTTGGCTTTTACTGTGTCGATCACTGCCTGTACGAAACGATCCTTGGGAAATACGGGCATTTCAAGCCTTTTTGCGGAATTTTCCATACGTTCTGCGTTCAGGTCAGGGCGGAAAGTTACAATGCGTCCGTCTTCGGTTGTATATGCCTTCATTCCTTCAAAGACAGTCTGCGCATACTGAAGAACGCCGGCACATTCATTGATCACTACATTTGCGTCCTTGGTCAGACGGCCTTCATCCCAGGAGCCGTCTTTAAAATCAGATACATAACGATAATCGGTCTGTACATATCCGAAACCAAGATTACCCCAGTCAATGTTCTTTTTTTCCATAATTTTTTCCTCCTCGCATGGTAACTTGAATTCTTTTCATTTATCTTAGCACTTTTGTCCGGCGACTTCAACGAAAACTTGTATTTTACATGTCACTTAGGTATAATGAAACAGATAGAAAATCGAAAACAGGAGGGTAAGAATGTATCGGGAACATACAAAAGTCGTACAGATCGGAAACAGAAAGATCGGGGGAGGAAATCCGATCCTGATCCAGTCTATGACAAATACCAGGACAGACGATATTAAAGCTACAGTGGCCCAGATCATGGAACTGGAGGCGGCAGGCTGCGAGATCATCCGCTGTGCGGTTCCTGATATGGCCGCTGCCCAGGCGCTTACAGAGATAAAAAAACAGATCCATATTCCTCTAGTGGCAGATATCCATTTTGACTACCGCCTTGCTATTGCGGCAATGGAACACGGCGCGGACAAGATCCGCATCAACCCGGGAAATATCGGCAGCAGAGAGAAGATCAGAGCTGTGGTAAATGTGGCGAAGGAAAGAGGAATTCCGATCCGCGTGGGAGTCAACAGCGGTTCTCTGGAAAAAGATCTTGTAGAAAAATACAGCGGCGTTACTGCCGAGGGGCTGGTGGAGAGCGCTCTGGATAAGGTGAAGATCATTGAGGATATGGGATATGATAATCTTGTCATCAGTATTAAATCCTCAGATGTGCTGATGTGCGCAAAGGCGCATGAGCTCATAGCGGCAAAAACGGACTATCCGCTCCATGTGGGAATCACGGAAGCAGGAACTTTGTATTCCGGAAATATCAAATCGGCGGTAGGTCTGGGGATTATTCTGTATCAGGGAATCGGCGATACGATCCGCGTTTCTCTGACAGGCGCTCCTCTGGAAGAAATAAAGTCTGCAAAAAGGATACTGAAAACACTGGGGCTTCGTAAAGGCGGTGTGGAAGTTGTTTCCTGCCCTACCTGCGGACGTACAAGAATTGATCTGATCGGACTTGCCAACCAGGTGGAATCCATGGTGCAGGATATTCCCCTTGATATTAAAGTAGCCGTTATGGGATGCGTGGTAAACGGTCCGGGAGAGGCAAAAGAAGCGGATATCGGCATTGCCGGAGGAGTAGGCCTGGGACTTTTGATCAAGAAAGGCGAAATCATAAAAAAAGTGCCGGAAGA
>DWVA01000193.1 GCA_019120475.1 Candidatus Blautia intestinipullorum
TAATAAGCGCGGATATGTCAAGCAGTTTTTTCCGACAGAAGCCGTCCCTTTTCTCCCCCTGCCGTCTGTCACAGGCCGGAAAGCTTTTCGTCATAATCACCAGCGAATATTTTTTACTCTTCTGTTTATATGTATATTTTCTCTGAATTTATTTCATTTTATATTGATTTATTGTGGAAATTGTATGATAATTATGATATGATTAAGACAAAAGAAAGAGCCGGGAGGGAGGATTTCATATGAGTAAACACATCATTACCATCAACCGTATGTACGGCAGCGGGGGACGTGTCATTGGAAAAGCTCTTGCAGACAAACTGGGATATGCGTTCTATGACAAAGAGCTGATCGAAATGGCCAGCAAAGAGAAACAGGTTCCTTTTGATGAATTTGCAAAGGTAGATGAAAAAAAGCCCAGCCAGTGGCGTTTTTCTATAGACCATGAAATACAGATCAGTCCTGATTACTATGCGATCCCCATGAACGACGTGCTTTACGAGATACAGCGGAATATTATTCTGTCCCTTGGAGACAAAGGCAACTGTGTGATCGTCGGCCGCTGCGCGAACCATATCCTGAAAGATAAGGCGCTCAGTATCTTTATCTACGCTCCCTATGAGCTCCGCGTCCGGAATATCCGGGCCCGCACAGGCCGGGAGGAAAAAAGCGCCCGCAAGATGGTGAAGCAGATGGACAAAGAGCGCCGCGCTTACTATGAGTTTTTCACAGACGAAAAGTGGACGGATCTGACGCAGTACGACCTCTGCATTGACAGCAGCCGCTTTACGGAAGATCAGATTCTGGAGATTCTCACAGAGGCGGCGAGAGACTTCTGAGAACATTCCTTCTGTATGAAACTGCTCTCATCGTCTGGCCGTATCTGTCCGCCGGACAATGAGAGCAGTCTTTTTCTGTCTGCAAAAAATGTTTTATCTATCGTGTTCCAAGATATAGTTTTTCAGGAAATCATAGATTTCCCCTTCAAGGGGAGGACAGCCTTCCAGATGACAGCGGAATTTTTTTGTGCAGTGACCGATTCCCAGCTCTCCTTCCTTTTTGCGGAAGCCCTGTCCGATACAGATCTTCTCGTGAAGTTTCTCAAGAAGCCCTTCCTCCTTCAGACGGTCAAGAGCAGGCAGCAGGCAGCCGTAGCAGGCGCTGCAGGATTCCACTTCCTCCACCGCGTCGGCAAGCTCCACCACTTTGCGGGAACGGGGAAGCTGCTCTCCTGCGTTCTTTCCGCAGATACGGATATCCGCCTTAGCGATGTCCGAACATCCCACGCCGAGTTGCCCGGCCAGCTCCACGTAAGGCACGTCGGATACTTTGTAGTGCATCATATGGCAGACATAGGCGTCTATAAGCACCGGATCCCTTCCTGCAAGGATACGGTTCATCACTACCGGATTTCCTCCGTCCTCAAAGTCCAGATCTCCGCAGATATTGTCCACTACGATGAAATCCTGCCGGATAGCCGTATTCAGATGAGCTATGGGCTTGTGGAGCCCAAGAGAATGGAATCTTCTCTTCTCGGAATTAGGGATCAGGCCCTTCATGTTTTTCAGAGCGCAGGTGATCTTTGTCTGGCAGTGCCCTTTCAGCACAGGCACATTGATCAGAAAGTCGATCTCCCGGACGCTGCTGCAGATATTCAGCTCCATTCCGCAGCAGTCTGCAGAAACGCCTCTGTCTTTTTGGGTATCATGGAAGGGAACCTGATATTTCTCACAGATCTCCTGATAGCCGCATGCCTGAAAAACATCCTCTGTCTTTTCTCCCACCCAGGAGCCCTCTGTCAGCACAAGATTCTGAAAACCGTTCCGCCTGAGGTATTCCATAATGCCCGCCAGGATCTCCCGGTGAGTGGTGGCTCCGTTGGACGGGTCGGAGGCGGAAACAAGATTTGGCTTGATCGCGATACGTTTCTTCCTGTCACCGATAAGAGCCGCAAGCTTGCTTTCCTCCAAAAGCTCTTCTGTCATCTTCTGGTATTCGGTTCCGCATATAATATAAATCTGATTTCTCTCCATATCCGTTTCTCCATATTCTTCTGAAATATGTCCGCGCGGTCCTCTCTGTCATGGAATCTCCCACCGCCGCAGACTATAATTATTATTATTATTATATCGGCGGCGTAAAGGAAAATCAAGAAACCAGGATTATTTTCAGAACTCCTTCCGTTTTATCACTCTGAGGCTGTAGAGATAGGACACAATCCCTTCTACCGCCAACACAGCCAGGAATCCTAAAAGAAGCTGTCCGGCTGTTACTGCATTAATCATCTCCACGATCTTATCAAAATAAGAATGATCCGGTATGAGCTTTTCCAGCAGATACAGGCCTGCGACTACGCCCAGAACAATCGCGGCAAAAACGCCAAAGAGTACGATTCTGGCAACTTCCGGACCGAACCGGAAATTTATGGGAATCATCAGAAAAACGAGTATGACAGCCGCCAGCATATAAAGAATACTGATTATTACGAATGGCTCGTCACCGGCAAAGATACGTCCCCTGTATATGACGGCAGACAGAATGACAGATAACGCCCACCCGCAGGCAATATACATTACACAGAGCAGATATTTTTCTTTTACATAATCGCTTCTCTTAACAGGCAGCGTCATCAGAAATCCCAGCGCTCCGTTCTGTTCATCGGAAGTTATGGTTCCAAG
>DWVA01000023.1 GCA_019120475.1 Candidatus Blautia intestinipullorum
ACAGCTCGTTTACTTTATCACATCTTCCAGATCTTGTCAAGCACTTTTTCAACTTTTTTGAGGAAGTTTTTTAAAGGCTTTTTCCCGCTCCGCCAGCCATAAGGCTTTCCGGCGTCCCAGGCGCTTTCTGATGTTTTGTAACTCGTGTCCCTCAGACAGCTTAATCAATTTATCATAATCCAAAACATATGTCAACACTTTTTTTCAATTTTTTTTATTTTTTTCCATTTTGCCCGAGAAGCCCTGATTTTCTATTGGGAGCAACACAAAAATCCGCTCTTTCAGAAGCGGATTTTCAGGCATAAACTATCTTTTCTATAAATGTATTCCGGCTTCAGCCGCCATAAAAAATACTCATAAAGAAGTTTACAAAAATATCATATTCATATAGAACATTGAGGAACGCGTCTTTCTCAATAAGATCCAGTCCTGCTTTTCCTATTTCCGTACTGCACAGCACTGTAAGAACGAGAAACGCGATCCAGACGAAAAGGACTCCCTTTACAATTCCCACCAGGCCCCCGGTAAGCTTATTCGCTTCTTTGATCAAAGGAAGCCCCGCAATAAGATCCAGAAGGAACATTCCCACTCTGATTATAACGGAAGCCAGCAAATAGGATACCAGAAATGACAGTCCGTTCACAATTATTCTTGCCAGATAGCTGGAAACATAGTTTCCAAAAGTATCTACCGCCAGATAATTGTATACGTCCTCTGTATTGTTCGCGTTAAGGCTCTGCTGCAGAAGCTCCGGCAGTTCCAGCCCGTCAATAAAATTCTTCTGCTCCTCTTTTTTGTTTTCCCCGCTGTCCGCCTGAAGTTCTTCCTCCTTCGCGCTGACAAACTCTTGGCAGCTTTCCTGTATTTTTTCATATACAGGAGTAGTTTCCATAAAGAAATCATTTACATAAGGATTGATCGCCCATGCCGCCGCAAGAGCCAGGAACACAAAGAAAAATGACACCACTTCTCTGACAAACCCTCTTTTGTATCCTCTGTATCCATTGAGCAGCAGTATGCCGATCACAACTATTCCCAGCCAGGTTAATGTCATATTTCACCTCTTAACTGAATTTGATCACACTGACGCCGCTGTCCATCACGAGCAGATAACGGTTCCAGCCTATTTTGATAAAATCATTTATACTTCCATCCACTGTTCCGCTGTACTTCTGCACCCCTCTGCTGTTATAGACGCAGATCTGGGAGTCATTGTAAAGCAGAATGCTGTCGCCGCTTATCTTAATTGTCGTGTACGGTATATTGAAGCTTTTGGAAAAACGGAGTTTTCCGCCTGCCGAGTAGACATTCATTGTATAGGCGTCCTCTCCGTCCTCGTTTTTAAATACCATTCCTATGGTATCTTCGGCAATAAAGGTGCTGACAATTTCTTCATCCACTTCCACTGTGGTACTTTCCTTCGGTATCTGCTGACCGCTGTAGATTGTAAAGCCATCGTCTCTTAACGTCGCTGAATGCGACGCGTCCAGATACTCGACCTGTGGAATGACAACTCCATCATAAGTGTATCCGCTTACAATCCTGTCATCCTCATTCTGCCCTACGTCTCCGAAATTATAAAAGGCCACATAGCTGGTGGTATTGCTTCCATCCACAAACTGATACGTTACCATCATAATATTCCCGCTGTCAGAAAGAGCGACATCCATAGGATACCCGGGATCCTCTATATGCGTCTGATTTTCTACAAGCAGGGTTCCGTCGGAGTCGTAATAATTGATCCAGGTGGAATCTCCGCCGTCAAGAATAGCAGCCACCAGACCGCTCTGAGATATACGCGCCTTTACGATAGTATAGGACGTCGTGACACTTCCCGTTTCCCCGTCGCTGTCAAAAATTTCAAGTGTTGTTCCATCCACATCCGCAATAACCGCCTTATCTCCGTTTACATCCGCCACCGGATTCTGCATTTCATATAAAACGCTCCAGGAGGCGTCCAGATTGGAATTCACCAGTGCGGCTCCGTCCGGACTGTACCGCAGGATTCCGCCGTCCATTTCCTCATAATTCGTAGATACAACGTCTTCCTGCTCGCTGGTCAGAACAACCCTGTAATTATGATAGCTCCTTTTTTCTATAAAAATGAGAACAGCCGCCGCTGCCGCCACAACCGCGCCTGCAATAAGCAGTGTTCTGCGCATTGCGGCATATCTGTGCCGTTTCAGCCTCTGATGATAATCTTCTTCATCTTTTTCTGCAGCCTGTACATGTTCCAGGTTCTCTTTCTGGGCAAGAAGTTTTTTACGTCTTCTTTTTTTCCTGATTTTCTTAAATATATTCGCCATAATATACCTTACCTTATGTACTCTGTTTTTGTAGGTGCGTTTCTGTTTCACGGAAATATACGCGAACGCCTGAAAGTATTTCCGATGAAATAAAAGCCATGCCTGCGGACATCTCTCTTTATCTCAGCATGTCCGCAGGCAGCCGCCGCATTTGTGCTTCATTATACCAAATTTTCTATGGTAATACAATTATTTGTCCCGGATAAATAATTTCATCCTCTGATATGCCGTTCAGACGGCATATTTCAGCCACCTCGTCCATATTTCCGTATTTTTCCATGCTGATCTGATATAAAGTGTCTCCCGGGCGTATGACATAAGAAGTGCTTCCGGCTGATGCGGCGTCTGCAGCGCCCTGATTTTCAGTATCCGTCTTCTCTGTTTGTCCTTCGCTTTCCCGCGCGCTCTGAACCCTTCTGTTGGCCTTTCTCACATCTGATTCCTCTCTGTAGATAGCCGCGTCTTCCTCTGAAAGTCCCTCCTCCTGGTTTTCCTGCATATGATTTCCGTTGGCCGCCGCCTCATCTGTACTCTTATCTATATCCTTATCTGTATCCTTTTCTGCATTCTTTTCTGCATCGTCTGTCTTCTCATTTTTTTCTTTCCCGGAAACGGTATCTGAAGAGCTTTCATTTTCCTCAGCCGTCTCTTTCGTCAGATCTCTGCTGTCTTCCCCTCCGTTCTCTGTCTCTTCTCTCTGCGTTTCCTCCTTATCTTCAACAGAGGTATTTTTTTCTTCGCTTTCCAGCATAGCAGATACTGTCTCTGTTTCTGTATTTACGTTCTGTACTCCGCGGTAATTCTGATAAAATTTCATGCCCACAGCCGCTACAGCCAGTACCAGACAGGCGGTAGCCGCATAGGAAAAAACAGAGGTCCTGTCTTCCGTCTCCTCTGTCTCTTTGCTTTTCTTCTTTTTTATAATCTTCCGGAAGGCTTTTACCGCTTCATCCGGAATCTCCTCTTTGCCTTCACCGGCAAGCTCCGGGTTCTTTTCCAGCATATACGCCTGCATCTGCGGATTTTTTTCATAGTAAATATAATATCCGCTCTGTCTGACCAGAAAGCTGTTCTCATACCGGAAAAAAGCTTCCTCCCGTTCTGCCGGATCCATCAGCATCAGCACCTTTTCTCCTCCGCCGAAATACTTAAGGTGAATTTTCTGAAACAGCTCCGATGCTTCCATAGGAAGGGATTTCTGCGCGAAAAACCATCCGGCGATCTCCTGTCCCTCAAAATATTTTCCCGCTTCCTCCTGTATCTTCTGCCAGGTTTCCTCTGAAAAATCAATATGTTCCGAAGTCGCTTCCGTATTTTCCACCGTCAGGGCGCCTTTTATAAAAATGTACGTGACCCCTGCCGCCCATTTGCACTCCCCCGTAAGAACGGCAAGGCAATTTTTTTCGTCTTCCCCGTTTTTTTCCGCTCCGGCAGCTTTTCTCAGAAAAGTATATACATAATCTTCCATATAGATCCTGTAGTCCTCGCCGATCATTCCTATCTGTCGTATATTTTTCGGCACAGAGAATATCCCTTCGTTGCCTTTCGCCTCCTGTTTCTCATCTTTATAGATGACCTCTATCATTTTATATCACCCCTTCGGGTATCAGGATATCATATCCCGGATGCGGATTTTAGCGGAATCTAAGAGCCTGTTCCAAGAATTTGACGACAGATTTTGCATCATGCATAATCCGGCTTCGTTCCGGATAAAATGAAACAAAACAGACTGATCCAGAGAGAGGAAAATTATGACTTTTTATATTGATTCGAAAAAAGCGGATTCTCCGCGGCGGATATCCGCTTTTCTAAAAAAATGTATTTTGTGCCATCCGGAAAAATGGACGGAGATTGTTTTCCTGTGCATCGGCACAGACCGGACCACCGGAGACTGTCTGGGGCCTTATATCGGCCAGCAGCTTCTCAGCCATGCCGTCCATGGGGTCTATGTTTACGGCACCCTTTTTCGGCCGGTCCATGCTCTGAATCTGCAGATCACCTGCAACGATATACGCCGCCGTCATCCGGAAGCGCTTGTGATCGCCATAGACGCCTCTCTTGGACAAAAAAAGCACCTGGGCTACGTGACCATTGCAAATGGCGCGCTTTACCCAGGTGCTGCCGTCCGTAAAGAACTGCCGCCTGTTGGCGATATTCATATTACAGGAATTGTAAATACTTCCGGCGTGCTGGAGCATCTGACATTACAGACCACACGCCTGTCCACAGTGATTTCCCTGGCCGACAAGATCACCCAGGGTATCCTGACAACAATTCCTTCTTCCTATCCTGTTCAGGCTCTTATACAAAAGCTTTGATCTGATTGTAAATACCCTGTCCGTCCAGTCCATATTTTTCCAGAAGGGCTGCTGCCGGACCGGATTCCCCGAATACATCATTGATACCAATACGTTTTACAGGTACAGGAGCTTTCTCAGAAAGACATTCACATACAGCTCCGCCAAGACCGCCGATAATGGAATGTTCTTCCACTGTCACAACCTTGCCTGTTTCTTTTGCTGCTGCAACGATCAGATCCTCATCCAGCGGTTTGATCGTATGGATATTGATCACTTTTGCCTCGATTCCATCTGCCGCAAGCTTTTCCGCCGCTTCCAGTGAAGCCGCAACGCAGAGACCGTTTGCCACAATGGTAAGATCCTTGCCTTCTCGAAGGACAATACCCTTGCCAAGTTCAAATTTATAGTCCGGTCTGTCGTTGATCACCGGAACAGCAAGACGTCCGAAACGCATATAAACAGGGCCTACATGTTCGTAAGCTGCTTTTACCATGGCCTTTGCCTCAATGTCGTCTGAAGGAGATGCGACGATCATTCCCGGAATACTTCTCATAAGCGCGAAATCCTCGCAGCACTGGTGGGTCGCTCCGTCCTCTCCTACAGAAATACCTCCGTGGGTTGCTCCGATCTTAACGTTCAGTTTCGGATAGCACACGGAATTGCGTACCTGTTCAAAGGCGCGTCCTGCCGCAAACATAGCAAATGTGCTGACAAAAGGAACCTTTCCGGTGGTTGCCAGACCTGCGCCGATACCTACCATATTGCACTCTGCGATACCGCAGTCAATATGACGCTCCGGAAATTCCTTCTTGAACATTCCGGTCTGAGTAGCTGCAGCAAGGTCAGCATCCAGAACAATGAGGTCTTCATGCTCTTTTCCAAGTTCTACCAGAGCTGCTCCATAGCTGGCTCTTGTAGCAATTTTCTTTACTTCTGACATAATGCTTCACCTACCTTCTCCAAATCTTCCATCGCCTGAGCGTACTGCTCGTCGTTAGGCGCTTTTCCATGCCATCCGGCCTGGTTCTCCATAAAGGAAACGCCTTTGCCCTTCACCGTCTTCATAATAATAGCGGTTGGCATTCCCTTCACAGTTCTTGCCTCGTCAAAGGCAGCCTTTAACTGATCCATATCATTGCCGTCTGCCACATCGATCACATGGAAATTGAAAGCCTCGAATTTCTTGTCGATGGGATAGGGGGAGCATACTTCATCTATTTTTCCGTCGATCTGCAGGCCATTGTTGTCCACGATCACTACCAGGTTGTCCAGCTTGCGGAAACCGGCGAACATAGCCGCCTCCCAGACCTGTCCTTCCTGGATCTCGCCGTCGCCCAGAAGGGTATACACTCTGTAGGAGTCGTTGCTGAGCTTTGCGGAAAGAGCCATTCCCACTGCCGCGGAAATTCCCTGTCCAAGAGAACCGCTGGACATATCCACGCCGGGAATATGTTTCATATCAGGATGTCCCTGCAGATAGGATCCCAGATGGCGGAGCGTCTTCAGGTCTTCTTTCGGGAAGTATCCTCTCTCCGCAAGTACGGAATAAAGTCCCGGAGCCGTATGGCCTTTGGAAAGGACGAAACGGTCGCGGTCCGCTTTCTTCGGATCCTTGGGGTCAATGTTCATTTCTTCAAAATAAAGATATGTAAATACATCTGCTGCAGAAAGAGATCCGCCCGGATGGCCGGCCTTTGCAGCATGGACTGCCGTCACGATATCCTTGCGGACTTCGTTGGCAATCTTCTGAAGTTCTAATTTCTCCATGTTAATTTTCTCCTTGTTATATGCCGCCTGATAAATACTTTCTTAGTCTCCGAATACTGCTCTGTAGTCTGCCTGGAATTTTTCGATTCCGGCGTCAGTCAGAGGATGATGCAGCATCTGCTCCAGAACTTTGTACGGAACAGTTGCGATATCAGCGCCTGCCAGAGCGCACTCTGTTACATGGATCGGATGACGAACGCTTGCAGCGATGATCTCTGTTTCGATTCCAGCTACTGCGAAAATGTCGGCGATCTGACGGATCAGCGGAAGTCCGTCTGTGGAAATATCATCCAGTCTGCCAAGGAACGGAGATACGTATGTAGCTCCTGCTCTGGCAGCAAGAAGAGCCTGGTTTGCGGTAAAGATCAGAGTTACGTTTGTCTTGACGCCTTCTTTGGAAAGAACTTTAACAGCTTTTAATCCTTCTCCTGTCATAGGAATCTTAACAACCATGTTCGGATGGATCTTCGCGATCTCGCGGCCTTCTGCGATCATGCCTTCCGCATCTGTTGTAGTTGCCTTTACCTCGCCGCTGATCGGTCCGTCAACGATAGATGTGATTTCTTTGATAACCTCGTTGAAATCTCTTCCTTCTTTTGCGATCAGAGACGGATTTGTGGTTACTCCGCAGATAATCCCCATATCGTTTGCTTTACGGATATCCTCTACATTTGCTGTGTCAATAAAGAATTTCATTGCTTTTCCCTCCTGAAGTTTTTGCTGATTTATTTGATAATTTCATTATAGCAAAAAGTTTTTCCAGGTCAAGCGCCCCACTTTTTTATTAATAAAATTTTT
>DWVA01000194.1 GCA_019120475.1 Candidatus Blautia intestinipullorum
TACCATAAAAAGAAAATGGTGCTTGATCATGCGATTTTGCGCCAGAACGAAATCTTGAAAGTTCAAATCGCAAAGATAAAGAAGGAAAATGAAGATTTGAAGAAGGAGAATGAAAAATTGAAGAAGGCATTGAATCGTAAGGATGTAAATTTTATAAAAGGACTGTAATAGTATTTAAAGAAAAAGAGGGGACTCAGATAGGAAACTGGGTTCCCTTTTTCCAGTTTAAATGCCGAAACAAAAGATGAAAAGTGAGGAGCGGGATGGGCTTATTGAAGAGTCAAATTATAGCCAGCGACACAGAAGAGACGGGGGTGCGACAGAATTGAAACGGAGAAGATACGGTGTTATCAACAGTTTCCACTTTGTTCGGTATGTAGAGGTTTTGTAGAAAGTGAAATTACCCCAAGAGGGTACGAATCATGGCCATTTCAGGTCTCCACATCAGTATTCTGGGCATGGGCCTTTTTCAGCTTCTAAAGAGAATCGGATTCGGAAACACAGGAGCAGGTATCATTGCCCTGGGAATAATGCTGCAGTACGGGATGCTGACCGGAGGCAGCGTGTCGGCTATGAGAGCTGTATGTATGTTCCTTCTTTCAGTAGGGGCAAAGATCATAGGGAGAAGCTATGATCTTCTGACAGCTCTGGCCCTGTCTGCCATCCTGCTTCTTCTGGATTCTCCGGCATATCTTTACAGCAGCAGTTTTCTGCTGTCCTTCGGGGCAGTGGCGGGACTTGGGGCGGTATCGTCCTTCCTTTTGGAAATAACAGGAGCGAAAAATAAATGGTTCAAAAGTTTTTTGTCCTCCCTTTCTGTACAGATCGCCACTTTGCCTGTTATGCTGGTCTTTTTCGGAGAAGTGTCTCTGGCGGGAATATTTTTGAATCTGTTTGTGCTTCCCACGGTAAGCGGCGTATTGATAAGCGGACTGTGCGCCTGCATCCTTGGACTATTCAGCATAAAAGCCGCCGTGATCGCTGCCGTTCCCGGAAGAGCGCTGCTGTTTTTGTATGAGCAGAGCTGCATCCTGGCAGGAAAGCTTCCCTTCTGTACCTGGGTGGGCGGCCTGCCGGAAATCTGGCAGAGCCTTTTCTATTATGGCTGTCTGGTGCTGGGAATCGCCGGAGCGGTATGGATGAGGCGGCGGCAGGCGGGCTTGGGAAAATTCGCAGCGATTTTTCTGCTGACGGCGCTGTCTGCGGGCATCCTGACATTGTCCTGGAAAGACCGCAGCGGTCTTCGGATCACCTGCCTGGACGTAGGGCAGGGGGATGGAATTGTGCTGGAAATGCCGGGAGGAGGCGCTTTCCTGATGGACTGCGGCAGCAGCAGTCAGAAAAATGTGGGACAGTATCAGCTCCTTCCCTATCTGAAAAGCAGAGGAATCACTTGTCTGGAAGGGATCATGATATCCCATACAGATACAGATCATGTCAGCGGAATCCAGGAACTTCTGGATCTTATGGCAAAAGACCTGAGCTCCGTGAAGGCAAAGACTCTGTTCCTGCCTGAATGGGCTGAAAATATCCAGGGATACGAAGATACAGGAAAACAAGATCCAGAGCATACACAGAATGAGAAGAAGAGTCTGTATGGGAATGAAGAGAAAAAAGACGGGGCAGAACGGTACGGCACGCTTCCGGAGCTGGCAAAGAGAGCTGGTGTGGAGGTGATATTTGCAGGAGCGGGGGACAGTCTGTCCTTTGGAGAAACTGAAATGCGTTTTCTCGCCCCGCTGGAAAATGCTTTGGGAGAGGATGTAAATGAAGACGGTCTTGTAATGGAACTGAGATACGGGGCTTTCCGGGGACTGTTTACCGGAGATATCGGGGAAGAAACAGAGAAAGAACTTCTGGCAGAAGGCGTGCTTCCGGATGTGGATTTTCTGAAGGTGGCCCACCATGGTTCCAGATATTCCACCTGCAAGGAGTTTTTGGAAGCGGTGGAACCGGAGCTTGCGGTGATCTCCTGTTCCGACTCCAACACCTACGGCCATCCTTCCCCGGAAACTGTTAAAAGGCTGGAAGAAAGCGGCGCCAGGATCGCTTATACTATGAAAAGCGGGACGGTTACTGTGTATACGGATGGAGAAATGCTCAGGGCGGAAGGATTCCTTCTTCCCTGATGAAGGCAGATATAGAAACATTTATTTGCCAGGGATAATTTATGCACGGAATGTTTCTCTTTTATTCCAAACAAAACAGGAAAGAGAAATGCGTTGATTTTGCAGAAAACTTTTTCTATAATAAAAATATGCATTCCGGGCAGTTCCGGAATGATTTCAGTTTTGGACATGGATTTTTATTTATTTATAAAAAGAAAACGCAGAAAGGACTGGGATTCGCAGGTGAAAGGCTTACAGGAAGACATCAAGACAGGAAATTACAAACAGGCGTATCTTCTTTACGGGGAGGAAGCATATCTTAGGCAGCAGTATAAGGAAAAGCTGGTGAAGGCGTTGAATCCCGAGGGGGATACCATGAACTTTGCGAAATATGAGGGAAAAGGGATCGAGGTTAAAGAAATGATCGATCTCTGTGAGACAATGCCTTTTTTTGCTTCAAAAAGAATTGTGCTTGTGGAGAATTCCGGCTTTTTTAAGAATAAGTGCGACGAGCTGGCGGATTATATGAAGAGCCTTCCGGATTACCTGCATCTGATTTTTGTGGAGGAGGAAGTGGACAGGCGGAGCCGGATGTACAAAGCGGTAAAGTCCTGCGGCAGAGTTTCGGAATTTGCGAAGCAGGATGAGAAGACACTTATGCGCTGGGCCGCAGGCATTCTTGCAAAAGAGGGACGGAAGATCACTGCCCGGGATATGGAGCTTTTTCTTACAAAAACAGGGACAGATATGGGAAATATCCGTATGGAACTGGAGAAGCTGATCACTTATACCATGGGCAGAGAGGTCGTCACCGCTGCGGATATCGAGGCTGTCTGCACTACAAGGACTGTCAATAAGATTTTTGAGATGGTAAGGGCGGTAACAGAGAAAAATCAGAAAAAGGCGCTGGATCTATACTATGATCTTCTGACGCTGAAGGAGCCTCCTATGAGAATTTTGTTCCTCCTGTCAAAGCAGTACCGCCAGCTTTTCCTGTCAAAGCAGATGGCGGGGGAGGGCGCGTCCAGGAATGAGATCGCTTCCCGGCTGGGAGTTCCGAGCTTTGTGGCGGGAAATATCGTCTCCTGCGCCCGGGCTTATACGCTGGAGGAGCTTGAGCAGGCTGAGGAGGATTTTGTGGAAGCTGAGGAGGCCGTAAAAACGGGAAGGCTCCAGGATGTACTCAGTGTAGAGCTGCTGATCGTAAAATATAGTTCGGCAAGAAAAGCAGCAGGGCAGTAGGCTCTGCTGCTTTTTTACATACATTTAACCAATGTGTTTCTATAATTCTGACGAAACCATTATATAATAAGAATACCCTTAGTGTACAGGGGACCGTGTGTCCCCTTGTATACTGAGGGTATTCCTGAAATGGTCAGAAAGGAAATACTATGGTTAAAATTTATGTAATTGATACAAATGTTCTTCTTGACGCGCCCTATGCAATCGAAAGTTTTGAGGATAATGAGGTCATTCTTCCTCTGGCAGTACTGGAAGAACTGGATCACTTCAAAAAAGCAGATGGAGAGATTGGCGTCAATGCCCGGAAAGTCATAAGATATCTGGAACAGCAGAGGCAAAAGGGAGAACTGACAAAAGGCGTGCCGCTGGAAAGCGGCGGAACCCTTCAGGTGGAGAAAAATTTTGTAGATGTTCTGCTTCCGGAAGATCTTTCTGCGGATACAATGGACAACAGGATCCTGAAAGTCTGCATTGGACTGTCAGGGTCCAGAGAAGAGCAGGTGATCCTTGTGACAAAAGATATTTTACTGAGGATCAAGGCGCAGATTCTGGGACTTGAAGCAGAAAATTTTATTACTGATCAAGTGCTGGAACATGAAAATCAATACACGGGCAGATGTGAAGTTTATGTACCGGAAGAATTGTTTAAAAATTTTAAGAAAAAAGGAGTGCCTGCAGATCAGGTATATATTTTAAAAGAAGACGGGGAAAATCAGGTGCCCGGACTGGAAGAAAATCAATTTGTGATTCTCCGGGCAGACCAGTCTGCCAAGAAAACCCAGCTTGGCCGGGTGGAAAACGGAATTATACGGAAACTGGAATACAGAAAACAGTCTCCATATGGGATCAGTCCCAGAAATGCAGGTCAGTATTTTCTTCAGGAAGCGTTGATGCAGCCGGCGGATAAGGCGCCCCTTGTAATTGTAAAAGGGATGGCAGGGACAAGTAAAACCTTTTATTCGCTGGCAGTAGGATTGGAGAAGATGCTGAATCATCCTACAGGAGAATACCGGCGTATTCTGGTGTGCCGTCCCAATGCTCAGTTTGACGACGATATCGGCTTTCTTCCAGGCGATGAACAGGAGAAAATTTCTCCGCTTATGCGTCCGATTATAGACAACCTGGAACAGCTTATTGACTCCAGCGAAGAGGAAAGGTATCAGGATGAAGAGCTTCTGAGAGGAAAACTGGATGAAATTTTTGCCAGAGAGATTATTCAGGCAGAGGCGCTGAATTTTATAAGAGGACGTTCCATTGTAAAGACATATCTTATTATTGATGAGGCGCAGAATACAACGCCGGATCAGATCAAAGGCATTATTACCAGGGCGGGAAAGGATACGAAGATCATTCTTCTGGGAGACCCGAATCAGATTGACCGTCCGTTTCTGGATGAAAGGACAAATGGTCTGAGCTATGCTTCAGAACATATGAAGGGGAGTCCTCTGTGCTGGCAGATTACGATGGCGGCAGAAGAATGTGAGCGCTCTGCTCTTGCCATGGAGGCGGTGAGGAGACTGTGATGCGGACAGATTTTAAAGAGATCAGAGAAAACAGTGAGATAAACCTTCTAATAGAACAGGGGAATAGAATTCTCAATGAACTGGGATATACGGAGCATTCTAGAAAGCATGCTGCTAAGGTGGCGGATACGGCGGGAAAAATTTTGAAGGAGCTGGGATATGGGAAGCACAAAATTGAGCTGGCCAGAATTGCCGGATATATGCATGATATTGGAAACAGTATTAACCGCAGTGATCATGCACACAGCGGAGCTATTCTGGCGTATCAGATCCTGAAAGAGCTGGATATGCCCATGAAGGATATTTTGACCGTGACAACCGCCATCGGTCATCACGATGAGTCAACAGGAACGGCGGTGGACAGCGTGTCTGCGGCTTTGATCCTGGCAGATAAAACCGATGTCCGAAGAAACCGTGTGCAGAACAGAATTCCGGCCAATTTCGACATTCATGACAGAGTTAACTATGCGGCCCTGTCTTCCAGGCTGAATATCAATAAGGAAAAAGGGATCATTCATATGGAATTGGAGCTGGACGACTCCATCTGTACCGTAATGGATTATTTTGAGATTTTTTTGAAGAGGATGCTGATGTGCCGCAGAGCGGCAGAATGTCTGGAATGTAAATTTAAGCTGACAGCCAATGGGAGTAAACTTTGCTGATAAACGGACAGATACAAATTTATAGGCAAATATATTGACATAATGTCAGAAAAGATATATATTTTAGTTACTGACATAGTGTCATAGAAAACAGATGTCACAATTGATTCTGAAAGGGAGAGATTTTTATGAAATCGAAAGTCTATTTCACAAGGAAAATTACCCCGGAGACAGTTGTAAAATTGTACCATGCCTTAAATATTACACTGCCTGGGAAGGTGGCTGTGAAGATTCATTCTGGAGAGAAGGGAAATCAGAATTTCCTGCGTCCTGAATTCTGGAAACCCATGGTGGAAGAAGTTCACGGTACGATTGTAGAATGCAACACCGCCTATGGCGATGCCACCGGCGGAGTGAGAGATCATACGGAAGCTCACTTGAAACTTATGGAAGAGCATGGATGGACAAAATATTTCGACATAGATCTGATGGATGCAGAAGGACCGGATATCATCTGGCCTGTTCCCAATGGGAAAATTCTCAAAGAAAACCATTTAGGCAGGCATATTGTCAATTATGATTCTATGCTGGTTCTTGCACATTTTAAGGGGCATCCCGCAGGGGGATACGGTGGAGCGCTGAAGCAGCTTTCTATCGGATGTGCCTCCCGGGGAGGAAAGGCGCTGATTCATTCTGCCGGTAAAACAGCCGATCGTTTTGAAACCTGGAAACAGCATGCAGACAATGTGGCCTTCCCTGAGGCCATGGCTGATGCGGCGTCCAGTGTGGCGGAACATTTTAAAGGGAAAATTGCATTTATTAATGTGATGAAGAATCTTTCTGTGGACTGTGACTGCTGTGTTGTGGCGGAGGATCCCTGTATGAAAGATATTGGTGTTCTGGCCTCCCTTGATCCTATTGCCATTGATCAGGCGTGCATAGATCTGGTGCTGAATTCTGACGATCCTGGCCGGGATCATTTCATGGAGAGAGTCAACAGCAGGAACGGCATCCATACGATTGAGGCCGCTGCGGATCTCGGTTTCGGTTCCCGGAATTACGAATTGTTAGAAGTGTAAAAAAGAATCTGCCGGACATTTGCAGCACCTGCTGCGATGATCTGGAAAAATTTCTATGTTTATAATAAAGCGGGATATATCTGAATGGTGTATCCTGCTTTTTATAATATATTTCTATGGTTTTAGATGAGACACGCCGAACTATACATAAAATGTATGAAAAAGAATAGAAGATGGGTATTAGACATAGCAATGTCTGCCTTTTGGGGAAACATTTAAAATGAAAAAAGGAATATATATACTGATAATTTCCATGTTGGTTTTGGCAGGAGGCCTTATACTGCCTGTAAGCCGGATTATGGCAGAGACGGATAATGCGGAAGTGGACAATGACTCTTGCGGAGATCAGGAAGAATTGGTGGAAGAGACTAAAATAACTATTTATACCTATTCGGACGAGGTATATCAGGTAAGCGGTTCTTTGAATACGGTGCAGAAAGGAACAGACAGTCAGACGGCCATAATAGAAATGCAGGGAAATATTGAAGAAATAGAAAGTACAGAGACAAACAGTTTTCCGGATGAACTGCAGAGAGGGACTCCCACAGTGCTTACTGTATATACGGGAGCTGAAGTTTATGGATTATACAGTAATTATGAACTGATCAGCAGTGATGACTCTCAAGGAGATTCAATACTTTACTATGGACACATGGTAGGATATTTTGACGGAGATAAAGCATATTCTTCGTGACAGATTATGGTGTATCAGCATAGAAAGAGCGGAAATTAGTCTCTTGTCAGCGGTGGCGTTCCTTTAAGTTTGTGAGCGGATACCGTCTATACGAAACAATAAGAAGGAGAATGTAGAATGCAGTACACAAAATTAGGAAATTCAGAACTGAAGGTGTCACGTATCTGTATGGGATGTATGGGGTTTGGAGACGCGAAAAACGGACAGCACAGCTGGACGCTGGACGAGGAACATTCCCGTGAGATCATAAGACATGGACTGGAATTGGGAGTAAATTTTTTTGATACGGCCATTGGTTATCAGAGCGGTACCAGTGAACAGTATCTGGGCCGGGCGCTTCGTGATTTTGCTCCCAGAGACCAGGTGACGGTAGCAACAAAGTTTCTGCCGCGCACGCAGCAGGAAATTCAGGAAGGGATTACCGGGCAGGAGCACATTGAACAAATGATCAATACCAGCTTAAAAAATCTTGGCATGGACTATGTGGATCTTTATATTTATCATATGTGGGATTATGAGACTCCTCTTTATGATATCATGGAGGGACTGAATCGTATTGTTAAGGCCGGAAAGGTCAGATATATAGGCATTTCCAACTGCTACGCCTATCAGCTTGCCAAAGCAAACGCTCTAGCGGAAAAGGAGGGATTTGCAAAATTTGTTTCTGTTCAGAGTCATTATAATCTTATCTTCCGGGAGGAAGAGCGGGAAATGAAAAAACTTTGTGCAGAGGACAATATTGCCATGACTCCCTACAGCTCTCTGGCAGGCGGACGCCTTTCAAAACATCCAGGTGAAACATCCAAACGTCTGGAAGAGGACAGCTACGCAAAATTGAAATATGATAAGACGGCTGCTCAGGACGCTGTTATTATCCGGCGGGTGGCAAAACTGGCGGAGAAAAGAGGAGTGACTATGACAGAAATTTCTCTGGCATGGCTTCTTGCGAAGGTGACTGCTCCTGTTGTAGGGGCTACAAAGCAGCGCCACATAGAAGGGGCGGCGAAGGCTGTGGATCTTATTCTGACACCGGAGGAGGAAGCTTATCTTGAGGAAGCCTATGTGCCGCACGGTCTGGTAGGCGTTATGGCGCAGACCACACCTGCTGCTTCCGGAGAACAGCATGTGTGGTCAACAGGAAGCCAGAAAATTGTGAGATCATGATCTTTCAGAGCAGCTTTGCAGACAGAGAATTATTTAAAAAAGAGAAATAGAAACAGGAAAAAAGAAGTGCGGAAGCCTGGGAAGGCAGACCGCACTTCTTTTTTCTTTGCTTTTGAACCAAATCTTTTTTAAGGGAACGGAACCAAAACATATTCAGTATGAAAAGAAATATATCTATATTAGTGTCTTGACACCCATAATGACTGGTGCTATACTGCGGAATTATGAATGAACATTTGACGCATCGGCTGCGGAAGTGTGAGGTTCTTGTTCAGTCCGAATATATCCTGGAAGATATTTTTATTCTGGGGGATTTTGAGGGATGAGAAGACTGGCCTCTATGTTCGGACAAAATAAAAAGGAAAGAGAGTATCTGACAGAAAAAAGGATACGAGGAGCAGAGAGATGAAAGAACATTATGACGTGATCATTGTGGGAACAGGCGCTGCAGGACTTTACTGCGCCCTGAGCTTTCCGGAGAGGATAAAAGTTCTGATGATCACAAAAAAAGAAGCGGATCAGTCGGATTCCTTTCTGGCGCAGGGCGGAATCTGTATGCTCAGAGGAGAGGACGATTACGAAAACTATTTTGAAGATACCATGCGCGCCGGCCACTATGAGAACAATAAAAGAGCGGTGGATCTGATGATCCGGAGTTCCAACAGTATTATCAGGGATCTTCTGGACAGAGGCGTCCGTTTCGCCAGAAATTCCCGGGGAGAACTGGATTTTACCAGAGAGGGCGCCCATTCGCAGCCAAGAATCCTTTTTTATGAGGATGTAACAGGGAGAGAGATCACAAGCCATCTTCTGGAACAGGCCCGAACAAAAGAAAATATTGAGATCTGCCAGTATATGACTATGGTGGATCTGATCTCTGAAGACAATATCTGCGGCGGAATCGTATGTATGAATGAAAAAGATGAAATTTATGAGATCCGCGCTCCTTATGTGGTGCTCGCCTGCGGGGGCCTGGGAGGACTTTACAAAAACTCCACAAATTTTCCGCACATCACAGGAGACGCCCTGGCGATTGCCATGAATCACCAGGTAAAACTGGAACATCTGGATTACATACAGATCCATCCGACGACTTTGTATTCCAAAAAGCCGGGAAGACGCTTTCTGATTTCGGAGTCTGTACGGGGAGAAGGGGCTCTTCTCTACGACAGAAACGGACAGCGTTTTACAGACGAGCTGCAGCCCAGAGATCTCCTCAGTCAGGCGATTTTTTCCCAGATGGAAAAACAGGATACGGAATATGTCATGGAGGATATGCGGCCTCTGGGAGAGGAGACGATCCTGAAGCATTTCCCCAATATTTTTCATCACTGCCTTGAAGAAGGATATGACGTGAGAAAAGAACCCATTCCCGTAGTTCCGGCCCAGCATTATTTTATGGGTGGGATCCAGGTGGATCTGGGAAGCAGAACGTCCATGGAAGGGCTTTATGCCTGCGGCGAGACAAGCTGCAACGGCGTTCACGGAAAAAACCGTCTTGCAAGCAATTCCCTCCTGGAATCTCTTGTCTTTGCAAGAAGAGCAGCGGATGATATACTGTTTGGAAAGAAACCGGATAAATGCAGAGCGGGCAGCGCAGACCGCAGCCGTTATAAGGACAGGGAAGCGCTGATGAAAGGCTATCGCAAAAAGGTATTAGAAGAAATAGAGAGGATGGAAAAAGAACATGAATGAGATTACCATGAAAATGCAGGCTGACGAGCTGATCCTGATGGCTTTGAAGGAGGATATTACCAGCGAGGATGTTTCCACCAACGCAGTAATGCCAAATGCCAGGAAGGGAACTGTGGAATTGATCGCGAAAGAGGACGGAGTGATCGCCGGGCTTCAGGTTTATGCCCGGGTATTCACACTCCTTGATGAAAACACAGAGATCAAGTTTCACTGTAAAGATGGGAACGAAGTAAAAAAAGGACAGCTTCTTGCCAATGTTACAGGAGACATTCGTGTGCTTCTCTCCGGAGAAAGAGTGGCCCTGAACTATCTTCAGAGAATGAGCGGCATCGCCACTTATACAAGAGAGGTGTCTAAGCTTCTGGAGGGCAGTTCTGTAACGCTTCTGGATACAAGAAAGACCACTCCCAACTGCCGTGTTTTTGAAAAGTATGCGGTGCGTGTAGGCGGCGGCAGCAATCACCGCTACAATCTTTCCGACGGAGTGCTCTTAAAAGATAACCACATTGGAGCGGCGGGAAGCGTGGCGAAAGCGGTAGCCATGGCAAAAGAATACGCGCCGTTTGTCCGTAAGATCGAAGTGGAAGTAGAGACTCTTGAGCAGGTGAGAGAGGCTGTGGAAGCAGGCGCGGATATCATTATGCTGGATAATATGTCGCCGGAGCAGATGAAAGAGGCGGTGAAGCTGATCGGCGGCCGGGCCGAGACAGAATGTTCCGGAAATGTCACCAGGGAAAATATTGAAAGAATCCGTGAAATCGGAGTGGATTATGTATCCAGCGGCGCGCTGACACATTCCGCTCCTATCCTGGATATTTCCATGAAAAACCTTCACGCGGTTTAAGGAGGAGGGAGTTCATGAACACGTCGATGAGGAGAGAGGAAATCCTGAAGATACTCCTGAATTCGGAGACGCCTGTGGCGGCCAGAGAACTGGCCTCCCGGTTTGGCGTCAGCCGCCAGGTGATCGTGCAGGATATGGCGGTGATACGAGCTTCGGTACCGGGAATCCTTTCCACCACAAAAGGCTATACCATACAGCAGGAGAATACCTGTACAAGAGAGTTTAAGGTGCGCCATCGACAGGATCAGGCGGCGGAAGAGCTTAATTTGATCGTAGACTGCGGAGGACGTGTAAAGAATATCAGTATCAGCCACAGGGTTTACGGGAGAGTTTCCGCGGAAATGGATATCCGCTCCCGCCAGGATGTGAGAGAATTTACAGAAGCTCTCGCAAGCAGCCATTCTACAGTGCTGAGTACCGCTACCTCCGGATATCATTATCATCTGGTGGAGGCGTCCTCCATGGAACGGCTGGATCTGATCGGCAGTGAGCTGGAGAAGGCAGGCTTTCTGGCGCCGCTTCAGCCCTGGGAAAAAGAAAACGAAAAAGAAAAGGGGAGCAGATCATGACAGTAGCGGAAATTCAGGAGGAAATCCTCCGGATGAAAAAAGAACAGGATGTCTGTATCCTGGCACATGCGTACCAGGGACAGGAAATCCTGGAAATTGCGGACTATACAGGAGATTCCTACGGCCTCAGCGTACAGGCGGCTAAAAGCAGCGCAAAAGGGGTGATCATGTGTGGCGTACGTTTTATGGCGGAAACCTGCAAGATCCTGTGCCCGGACAAGAAAGTGTGGCTGGCGAATCCCGAGGCAGGATGCCCCATGGCAGAACAGCTTTCCCTGGAAGAGCTGAGAAAGCTGAAAGAACAGTATCCCGGTTATGCGGCAGTAGCGTACATTAATACAACTTCGGAACTGAAAACAGAGTGCGATGTCTGCGTGACCTCCGCCTCCTCTGTCAAGATCTGCGGACAACTGGAAAACGACAGGATCCTGTTTATTCCGGACCCGAATCTGGGACGTTATACAGCAGAGAAGCTTCCGGAGAAAACATTTGTGTTTTATAACGGCGGATGTCCCAGACATCAGGAAGTTTCCTCAGCGGATGTAAAACGCGCGAGAGAACTTCATCCGGAAGCACTTCTTCTGGTCCATCCGGAATGTTCCCCGGAGGTGGTAAAAGAGGCGGATTACGTTGGTTCTACTACAGGGATCATGGACTTCGCCCTCCGTTCCGATGCAGGAGAATTTATCATAGGCACAGAGAACAGCATTGTGGAGCATCTCCAGTTTGACTGTCCGGACAAACAGTTTTATCCTCTGTCCCCGTCTCTGACCTGCATGGATATGAAGCTTACGACTCTGATGGACGTATATCATTGTCTGAAAGGAAACGGCGGCGAAGAGATCCGTCTTTCTGATGAGATCATGGAAGGCGCGGGAAGATGCATCCGGCGTATGGTGGAACTGGGCGGCTGAAAAACAGCGCAGCCGGTGAGCAGAACAAATGTAAAGAAGTAGAAAAAAAGACAGTCATTGAGGGTTTATGACTGTCTTTTTAATTATAAGCTTATAATTAAAAATGTTCTCTATCAGCCGATGCTGTTTACGGCTTTTGTTAAGCGGGAAACTTTTCTTGCACAGTTGTTCTTGTGATAAACACCCTTGGATGTTGCTTTGCTGATGGTTGCGATTGCATCAGTAAGAGCAGCCTGCGCAGCAGCCTTATCGTTATTCTGAACTGCAGCTTCTACCTTTTTGATGGAAGTTTTCACAGCAGAACGGATAGATTTGTTTCTCGCAGCTTTAGTTCTGTTTACTAAAATTCTTTTCTTAGCAGATTTGATGTTAGCCAATGTAGCACACCTCCATTCACGAATATTTAATGGTACGTCACAGAAACAGACACGGGCGCTCCTGTGAACATGCTTATACATTTTAGTATACATATCCTGGAATGTCAATACATAATTCCCATAAAAAATACAAAAAATACAGGTAAAACAAAAAACCGGAGGGTAAAATCATGTTGGGAAACGGCAGAATCAGGACGGATCTCGCTCTGGAGACGACAGAACGTTTTACAGAGGAGCATGTGGAAATTCGGGGAGTGGAGATCCGGGAGGACTATGACCAGGAAAAGGATATCCGGACTACTGTGGTAAAGATCACAACAGAGAACGGAGCGAAAGCCATGGGACGGCCCCAGGGGAATTATATTACAATAGAGGCCCCTGATCTTTCGGCTGCGGATGAGGGTTATCATAGAGA
>DWVA01000024.1 GCA_019120475.1 Candidatus Blautia intestinipullorum
AACGGCGCCGGAAAATCTACGATGCTTAAGATGATGATGGGGCTGATCCGTCCGGAATCCGGGCAGGTGCTCTTAAACGGACGGCCGACTATAGATCTTCCGAAAGAGGAACTTGGCCGTACGATCTCTATGGTGTACCAGAATCCGGAGGAAATGTTCATCAAAGATTCCATCCGAAAGGATATCGAGTACGCTATGATGGTGAGAAAGGTCGAAGATTATCAGAAGAGGACGGACGAACTGCTTGAGATGTTCCGTCTTACAGATCTGCAGGATCGGGATGGCAGGCTGTTATCCGGCGGACAGATGCGGCGTGCTTCCCTTGCCATCGGGATTGCACTGCAGCCGGAGATCCTGCTCCTCGATGAACCTACGGCTAATCTTGATATTGCCACCAGACGTGAGATCATGAAGACGCTGCAGATGCTCAAGGGGATTACAGACACGGTGGTGATCGCTACTCATGATATGCAGCTTGTATGCGACTGGGCGGAACGGCTGATCGTTCTTTCCGCCGGATATGTGATTGCGGACGGTACGAAAGAAGAAATTTTTTCTGATATGTATGTCCGCCGGCAGGTAGGGATCCGTCCGCCTCAGATCTGCGATATGGGCAGGGCGCTGGGAATCGAGAATCCCTGCTTTACGATAGATGAATTCATGGAATATTTCCGAGGTGAAAAATATGCGTAAACTTTCTGAGAATATATTGGACAAATTTTCTATGGATTTCCTGAGAAATCAGGTACTCAGGAACGCTTACGGCAATGATGATACCGTGATCGCAAAAATGGATCCGCGTATCCTTCTTGTCTGGTATCTGTTTTTCGGGCTTGTTCCCTGGTTTTTAAACGATGTAGTCCTCCTGCTGGGAATCTTCCTCTTCGTGGCGCTCACCACCCGCGCTGCGAAAGTGGCCCCGCTGGTTCTTTTTTTGTTCTGCATCGGCGTATTTTCACAGACCGGCTATCTTTTTATTGTGGCCCTGTTCTTCGGCGGTAATACGCAGACCATAGCGCCGCTGCTTGTGATGACACTGAAAGTAGCTGCGGTATCCCTTGCATCTATCACTGTATTTTCCGGACTTGACCCGGATCGTCTTGCAAACGGTCTGCTCTGGTTCGGGTGTCCGGGCCAGCTTTCTTTCAGTATATCTTTTGCCTATCGCATCCTTCCGGTCCTGATGGAAGAGTTTCAGAATATCCTGCTGTCCTACCGTCTCAGAGGCAATCCGCCGCATAAGAACGGACTGATCGGGAAAATCCGATATCTGGGATATCAGATCAGGATGATCATTCAGTCATTTTACCCGCTGATGCTCAATACGGCAAAGCGGTCCAGAACGACAGTTGAAGCGCTGGAACTCAGGGGATACCGCTATTCCATACAAAACCCTGAGGTAAAGAAGATGAAGCTGGCTATGCTGAAAGTGACACAGGCGGATATTATCTTCGTCTGCATCTCACTGGTGTGGGTATGCATATGTGTCGGACTGTCTGTCATATTGTAAGGACAGCAGCTATGCGGAATAGAACTACAGGAAGGATGAGAAAGAAACATGAAAATCGATTTTCATACACATGGGAAACTGGCAAAGAAACTTCCCTTTTCAAAAGAATACACCGACTGGCTCTTCCGGGAGGCGCAGAAATCCGGGCTGGACGCACTATGCCTGACAGAGCACTTCAATACGCTGGGCTTCCAGGAGGTGTATCGTTATATATCCGGCCGGTGTACAAGAGAAGGTGATTCTCTTGTGACGGAGAGCGGATTCCGCATCTTTCCGGGGATGGAGACGGATATAGCGGAAGGCGGCCATACACTGATCATCGGTCCTATGGAGTGCATTCTGGAAATAAACCGGCGTCTGGAACCCAATAAAGAGAAAGGAAAGTTCCTGACCTTTGAGGAGCTGGCGCAGATGGTGGAGCAGTACCCGGTCATATTCGGTGCGGGACATCCGTTCAGAGACGGAGGGCATATACCGGAGCTGCCGCAGGAAATGCTTGAGAAATTCTTCTTCCTCGATGTAAACGGCAAAGACCTTGCCAGAGACTGCGACGGCACATGGGAGAAGATGAGGGCGCTTTCCCGTAAGCTTGACCGTCCGCTGGTGGCAGGAAGCGACACCCATCAGTCTTTCCAGTACGGCTGTGTCTGGAACGAATTCAGACAGACGATCGACACAGTGCGGGATCTGGCACAGGAAATCATGAAAGGGGCATATGAGATCAGGATGTCTGATTCACTTGAATTCAAAGTAGAGTCGGCGGGAATCTTAAAGCGTGCATTGAAAGAGATAGACGCGCTGGGCGGAGACTATGTGTCCGTACTGCTGCAGGGCGCCGAGATATGATTCGTTTCGGCTGATTCGAAGATGAACACAACAAAACGTTGCGCGCCGGCGCTGGAAATTGTACACAGATTAAGTGAAAAACGGAGATTCACCGGGGAATCTCCGTTTTATAATGTTCTTTTAGCCTGTAAAGACGATCCAGATGTCCGGAGGAGGACTCGCCCATTTTAGCTCCCAGAAGAACCACGAGAGAATCAAGCAGCGCGGCAGGCGCCGCCATGGAATGGTATTCTGAGGGTTCGCCACGGAAGACGAACAGAGGAATGACATATTCCTGGTCCAGTGAATGATAGATCCGGCTTGTAAAAAAGATACACCTGTAATGAACCTTTTTCTGATGATCCAGGATCACGGCGGCCTCTTTTGGAGTTTTCTGGAATCCGAACAGAATCACCAGGTCTTTTTTTGTAAAAAAGTTCATATATTCAAAAAGTTCCGAACTCCCGGCAGGGAGGAGGATGACTTTCTTCCCGAATCGGTTCAGTCTGAATTTGAGCAGTTCCGCCATGGAAACTGCGGCTCCTTTTGCATAGAAATATACTGTGTCGGATGCCAGAATGGCGTCAGCGGCATTCCCGAGAAGGTCTTCATCCAGAAATTCAAGAGTTTTTTCAATACAGTACTGCTGACGGCGGAGAAATCCTGCAGGTGTATTGGACGATTCGCTGCCGAGAGTGAAATTCAGCTTTCCTGCCGGCGGATTCTCCTCTGCCACATGTCGGAGAACAGCATTTTTCAACTCCTTAAAATCAGAATATCCGCAGTGTCTGGCAAACCGTGATACAGTC
>DWVA01000025.1 GCA_019120475.1 Candidatus Blautia intestinipullorum
TCCTTTATACTATCGTCCGGATCAAGTCTATCCTGAACCGGTACGCGCAGGAGGGCGGGACAATGGAAGACGCTGAGATTCTGGCTGCGTCCAACCCAAGTGAAAAGAACCTGATGCTGGAGCTGACAAAATTCGGAAGTACGGTGGAAAGCGCCTATGAAGAAAAGGCTCCTCATAAGATCTGCGCTTATATTTATGAAGTATCCAATGCCTTCAACAGTTTTTATCATGAAACAAAGATCCTAAGCGAGGAAAACCCGGCTCAGAAGAAATCGTTCCTGAAGCTTCTGGAGCTGACCAGGAATATTCTGGAGACAGCTATCGATCTGCTGGGATTTTCAGCGCCGGAAAGAATGTAGAGATGATCTTACCGGGACAGCCGCGGCAAAAGCCCTGCTGTCCCGGATATTTTTTTGCAGGGCAGGAAATTAAGAAAAAATTTAGAAACAGAAAGAACATTTTGTGCTATAATCAAAACAACACATCATTTGCAGCCGGAGTTCTTCCGGAATATTTCCCATACATTTTATTTCATCTTATATTTTTTATCAGAAATCCAGGAGAGCATAATACTGGGAGGGGATTTTATCAGTTTAACCGGAATTATAATAAAAGGCCGCTACTGTATTGTAAATCATATCGGAAAAGGGGGCGAAGGCGCCCTCTATCTGGCAAAGGATCTGGAGCTGGGGCTTTACCGGGCAGTAAAGGAGCTTCCGCTGGCGAAGAAGAGGGAAGCAAAACTTTTGAGGCTTCTGGATCATCCGTTTCTTCCGGGAATGATCGACTATGCGGAGCGGGGAGAATACTGTTATCTTGTGATGGAATATATCCAGGGGAAATCTCTGGAGGAATATTTAAAAGAGGGAAGACAGTTTACTCCGGAAGAAATACTGAGGATCGGAAACCGGATCCTTCAGATCTTCATATATCTTCATGCCAGGAAACCGGCTGTATACTATGGTGATCTGAAGCCGGACAATCTGATGATGAATGATGCGGGAGAAGTCTACCTTGTGGATTTTGGAAGCGCGGTGCTGGGATATGAAAGACAGAGCATTAGCTGTACAGGCACCATAGGATATGCCGCGCCGGAACAGTATCAGGGCCGTGTCAGCTCTTCCAGCGACATTTACGCGCTGGGAAAAACACTGGAAAGACTTTGCGGGAAGAAAAAGATCCGATACTATATCCTTTATCCAGGACTTGGCCTTTTTATCAGAAAATGCTGCTGCGGTCGGGAGGACAAAAGATGGCGGACAGCAAAAGAGGCGGAGGAAGCCTTCGCCGGAATACATCCTGTTTCCCTGAAGCTTAAGAACGTGCTGATCCCGGCGGCGCTTATTCTCCTGACGGCCATAGCGGCGGGAAGGTCACAGACAGAAGAGAAGAAGCTTCCCCCATTTGATTCCGCCCTGTCGGGAGTGACGGCATGGTATTACTCCATGCCTTACCGGAGCAGCGGAACGGGAGTCAGTGAAGAAATTTCTTTTTTAATAGAAGAAGCGCTGCAGAGAATGACAAAACAATACGCGAACAAGGAAGACCAGATCCTTCTTTTTCTGGCCAGAAACAGTGAACTTAAGGGGAATAATGCGAAAGCGGAAATATGCTATAAAGAAATCAAAAAAGAGGCGGAGGCGGTTCCCGCCTACGGATTATTTCTGATAAGGCAGGGACGCGCAGAGGAAAGCAGAGAAATTTATGACGGCTGTATAGAAGAGAACGGGGAAGAGATTCCTGAGACTTACACAAGGAAAGTATGGCGTAAAAAGCTGGAAAGAGAAGAGGAGAAAACAGATAATTGAAAGAAAAGATCGCAGAGCTCCTGATATCAGGGTTATGCTTCCTTGCTGTAGAATTAGGCGGCTTTGATATTCAGGTAGGACCAGGAGAAATATGGGAACCGCCGTCCGGCTGGGAGCAGGACAGCATGGAAGGCAGCGGGTCGTTTGCAGATGAAGAAAACGGCGGCGGAATTTCCGAAGATCAGATCAGTGAACCTTTTTGGAACGACTTCCAAAACGGAGCGGAGCAGGATGAGACACAGGAACAAAATCCAGGAGAAACGGAAAGCTTTGGGGATTCCTGGAACGCTTCAGAAGAGAATAGGGCCTTCGGGTACGAGGGGACAGGTCTCTCCGAAGGCTCTTCTCCAAACGGGAATCCAGGAGAGGGTTCCGCTGAAAGCAGCGGAAGTGTTTCTGACCAATATGGCGGTACAGAAAAAGCGAATGAAAATAACCGGAACAACGGCGGGGAAAACGGACATATTCAGGAAAAAAGCAATCCGGAAGCTTCTGTCAGTCCTGCGGCTGCGGATATGCCGGAACCTTCTTCTGGTCCGGCTTCTGTCACTCCGGCTCCGGTCCTTTCTGGCCCGGCGGGAAACGGAGATTCCCAGGAAAGCGGAAATGAGGGGAACACTTTTGGAGAGAACATGGCGGCCCCCGATATCCTGTACCTGACCGGAAATATGGAAACAACCGCAAGACTTCGTCTCCGTCTGAATACAAAAGGAGAAGTACAGGTTCTGTCATTCCGTGTGAACGGGAAGGAACAGGGCTGGCACTGGCAGGGGGATACTTTTACAGCTGATGCAGATACGGAAAAAGGAAGCCTGGTGGAACTGGCCCTTTTCACCGATTGTTCATGGACGCTGCCGGAAAACCGTGTTATACTATCCTGTAATACGGGAATTTCCTGAAAAGTTTAGAAAAATCGGAGGAAAATATGTATAAAGCGATTCTATTTGACCTGGACGGGACGTTGACGGAGTCAGGAGAAGGGATAACAAAATCAGTGCAGTACGCTCTTGAAAAAATCGGAAAGCCTGAGGAAAATCTGGAAAAGCTGAAGGTGTTTGTGGGCCCGCCTCTTCTGGAACAGTTTATGAAATACGCACAGATTGACGAGGAAACGGCGCGCCAGGCGGTTGCATATTACAGAGAACGGTATGCTGATGTGGGAATCTATGAAAA
Organism: Candidatus Blautia intestinipullorum; assembly: GCA_019120475.1. Taxonomy (GTDB): domain Bacteria; phylum Bacillota; class Clostridia; order Lachnospirales; family Lachnospiraceae; genus Blautia_A; species Blautia_A intestinipullorum. Next base: position 2,982 of record DWVA01000025.1, read on the forward strand.
CCAGGTGTATCCCGGGGTGGAAAATATGTTGAAAACCCTGCGAAACAGGGGATACCGTCTGGCAGTAGCTTCCTCAAAACCGGAATATTTTGTGACAAAGGTACTGGAGCATTTTCACCTGACAGAATACTTTGACGAGATTGTAGGAAGTGAAATGAACGGCGCGCGTACAAGCAAGGCCGAAGTGATCGAAGAAACTCTGAGGAGACTGAACCTGTCTGCTCACAGGCGGGAAGCAGTGATGATCGGAGACAGAGAGCATGATATTCTTGGCGCCCGCGCCTGCGGACTGGACTGTGTCGCCGTATCTTACGGATATGGAACGGAAGAAGAACTTCGGGCTGCCGGAGCTCTGAAGATAACAGATTCCGCAGAGGGGGTTCTGGATTTTTTCGCCTGACCCCTCTGCGCAGACAGTCTGTTCTGCTGCGGGTGTGGAGGGTGTTTTATCCATGCGGGATACATTTTCTGATCAGCCAGATTGTGGCCTGGGAAGCCATAAGGATCCTGCAGCTTACAGGAGGCGGGATTCAGGAGTATCAGAGCCAGGTTGTAATGCTCACAGGTCTTACAGGCATTCTGACGATGATCCCTTGCCTTTATTTTTACCGAAAAGACAAAAAGGCGCGTATTGCCGGCGGGCTGCTTCCAAAAAGAAGTGAAAAAAACCTGAATTTTGCGGAAGGGGCGCTGCTCTTTTTTATCGGCATTGGATTCTCCCAGTTTGTCAATATTCTGGTGGCTCTTTTCCAGAACTTTCTGAATTACCAGCAGTATCAGGAAACAATGGATGAGATCACTCTGGGGAAAAATCTTCTGATTCTGATCTTATGGATGGGGATTGTTGCGCCGCTGGCGGAGGAAATGATCTTTCGATGGCTGATCTATCTGAGGCTGCGGGATTATATGAAAAGAGGGGCGGCTATTATCATATCCGCCGCGTTTTTCGGGATCTATCATATGAATCTCATTCAGGCGGTCTATGCAGGTATCTTGGGAGCCGTGTTCGCATATTTTCTGGACATTACCGGAAGCATCTGGGCCAGTGCCCTTCTTCATATGGGGAGCAATATCTGGTCGCTGGTATTTACGGAGGCCGCGCCCTGGCTGCTGGAAAAAAATCCGTCATGGATCCTCCTGATTTACGGAGCGCTGCTTTGTGTCACGGCAGCAGGAACCGGATATTTTCAGAAACGGCGGAAAGATCATTTATAATGAAAAAAGGAAAAACAGATAATGGAAAAAATGGTAAGACTGGATAAATTTCTGGCAGATGCGGGAAAGGGTACCAGAAGCGAGGTAAAGAAAGAAATAAAAAAGGGGCTCGTTCTGGTAAACGGCAGGGCCGTAAAAAGCCCGGAGGAGAAAATTTCTCCTGGTACGGACCGTGTTCTTCTGCGAGGAGAGCCTGTACTGCCGGAGCCGGAGTTTGTTTATTATCTTCTTTATAAGCCGGCAGGCTACGTCAGCGCCACAGAGGACAGAAGGGAGAAGACGGTAATGGAGCTTGTACCGTCCAGTAGGAAAGGGCTCTTTCCTGTAGGAAGGCTTGACAAAGATACAGAGGGGCTGCTTCTTATCACAAACGACGGAATGCTGGCCCATGAGCTTCTTTCTCCGGCAAAGCATGTGGAGAAAACCTATTTTGTCAGAGTCCGCGGAGAAGTATCCGAAACAGACCGGATCAGGCTGGAGCAGGGAGTTGATATCGGAGAGGACAGGTTGACTCTTCCGGCAAAGGCGGAAATCATCAGGAATTTCCGCGAAGATGGAAAGGACAGGGCTGTACAGGCCGGAGAGGACAAGAGCAGAGAAAATGTTCAGCAGGAAGAGATGGCAGAGAAATATACAGAGCTTCTTTTGACGATCTGCGAGGGAAAGTTCCACCAGGTAAAAAGAATGATGGAAGCCGTGGGGAAAAAGGTAGTATACCTGAAGCGTATTTCCATGGGGCCCCTGGTGCTGCCCGGGGATCTGAAAAAAGGAGAATGCCGCCGCCTGACGGAAAAAGAAACGGAAAGTCTCAGGAAAGCCGTAAGACAGCAAAAATAGGGCAAAAATAAAGAAATAAATCACAAAACCCTCTTTACACGGAGGGTTTTTCTATGCTATAATTCAGAAGTTGCAGGCCGGGAAAGCTTTTCCGGCATAATAAACACGCGCAGAGATTCTTATGGAAGGTGCCTGTCCGATGCGCCAGGTCCGGATAGAACATGATCTGTGCGGAAGAATCTAACCAAAAAGGAGACAGAAACATGAGTGTAATTTCAATGAAACAGCTTTTGGAAGCAGGTGTTCATTTCGGACATCAGACAAGAAGATGGAACCCCAAAATGGCTCCGTACATCTACACAGAGAGAAACGGCATCTATATTATCGACCTTCAGCAGTCTGTAGGAATGGTTGACGATGCGTACAACGCAATCGCAGACATCATTGCCAACGGCGGAAACATCCTTTTCGTAGGAACAAAGAAACAGGCGCAGGATGCGATCAAGACAGAGGCTGAGCGCTGCGGACAGTTCTACGTAAACGAGAGATGGCTGGGCGGTATGCTGACAAACTTCAAGACAATCCAGAGCCGTATTGCAAGACTGAAAGAAATCGAAGCAATGGAAGCTGACGGAACATTTGAAGTGCTTCCGAAGAAAGAAGTTATTGAATTAAGAAAAGAGCTTTCCAAACTGCAGAAGAACCTTGGCGGAATCAAAGAGATGAAGCGCCTTCCGGACGCAATCTTTGTTGTTGACCCGAAGAAGGAAAGAATCTGCGTACAGGAAGCTCATACATTAGGAATCCCGCTGATCGGTATCTGCGATACCAACTGTGATCCGGAAGAACTGGACTATGTGATCCCGGGCAACGATGACGCTATCCGCGCCGTAAAACTGATCGTTTCCAAGATGGCAGACGCTGTTATCGAGGCAAATCAGGGCAATGCGGAAGAAGACGGCGAAATCGAAGCAGAATCCGAAGAGTTTGCTGAAGAGGCAGCAGCAGAGGAAGAATAATTAATTCGATCATTCAGGAGGAAAATAGAAATGGCTATTACAGCAGCACAGGTAAAAGAGTTAAGAGAAATGACCGGCGCCGGAATGATGGACTGTAAGAAGGCTCTTACAGCAACAGATGGCGATATGGACAAGGCAGTAGAGTTCCTTCGTGAAAAAGGTCTTGCAACTGCTCAGAAGAAAGCCAGCCGTGTAGCAGCGGAAGGTCTCTGCAAGACTCTTGTTGCAGAGGACGCAAAGAAAGCGGTTGTTGTTGAAGTAAACGCTGAAACAGACTTTGTTGCAAAGAACGAGAAATTCCAGAATTATGTGGCAGATGTTGCCGCTCAGGCACTTACCACTACTGCAGCGGATATCGAAGCTTTCCTTGCAGAGCCGTGGGCACTGGATACAACCAAAACTGTAAAAGAAGCTCTTGCAGCTCAGATTGCAGTTATCGGTGAGAACATGAACATCAGAAGATTCGCTCAGATGGAAGAGGCAAACGGATTTATCGCTTCCTACACCCATATGGGCGGAAAGATCGGCGTTTTGGTTGATGTAGAGACAGACGTTGTAAACGATGAGATCAAAGAGATGGCTAAGAACGTGGCAATGCAGGTTGCAGCTCTGAAGCCGCAGTACACCAGCGACAGCGAGATCAGCGAAGAGTACATTGCACATGAGAAAGAAATCCTTATGGCTCAGATCATGAACGATCCGAAGGAATCCCAGAAACCGGAGAAGGTTATCCAGGGTATTGTTACCGGACGTATCAAGAAAGAGCTGAAAGAGATCTGCCTGCTTGACCAGGTTTATGTAAAAGCAGAAGATGGAAAACAGTCTGTTGCCAACTATGTTGCACAGGTTGCAAAGGCAAACGGCGCAAACGTTACCATCAAAGGATTCGTTCGCTATGAGACAGGTGAAGGAATCGAAAAGAAAGAAGAGAACTTTGCTGAGGAAGTAGCAAAACAGATGGGCATGTAAGCAAAGTTTCCCCACAAAATTGGAGAAATATTTTTAAAGGCTCCGGAAGCTTTATAAACACTGTGTTTTCTGGTGATTATAAGGTTTTCAGGGCCTTTTTCTGTGAAATTAAGAGCAGGCAATGGATTTTTATATGGAAGATGAGAGACATAAATGAAAGACAAGTCAAAGAGAAAGCTGCCAACGACTACTTGACAGTAACTGACATAAACGAAATAATATATAAAAACCACTGGCAAAATCTTTCATTCTGTTATATAATATCCTCTGTCTTTTAAACATAAGTATGAGAAGAATAAAATTCCCCTTTCATGGGGCGGATAGGAGCAGATATGAATATGAGCAAAAAAAGCAGTCCGTCAGTTTCACGCCTGATTCTTCAGGTTTTCCAGGGAGCGCTGATCGGACTGGGAGCTGTACTTCCGGGAATTTCAGGCGGAGTACTCTGTGTAGTTTTTGGTATCTATAAACCGGTGATGGAACTTTTATCCCATCCCTTTAAGAATTTTAAAACCCATGTGCCGAGACTGATACCTGTGATCATCGGAATGGGTATCGGTTTTCTGGGGATTGCCAATCTTTTGGCATATTTCCTGAATAAATATCCGGATACTTCCGTCTGTCTTTTTGTAGGGCTGATCGGCGGAATGCTTCCTTCTCTTTTCCGTGAGGCCGGAGAGCAGGGAAGAACAAAAGGATCCTTTATTTCCATGGGAATTGCTATGGTGGTCATTTTTATACTTTTGGGGACTCTGAATATACTGTCCGTAAAAATCGAGCCCAGCTTTGGATGGCTGCTATTCTGCGGTTTCTGTCTTGCGCTGAGTGTGATCGCTCCGGGCATGAGCTTTTCCACGTTGCTGATGCCTCTTGGCCTGTATACGCCGTTTGTAGACGGTATCGGCCATCTTGATATGTCTGTGCTGATCCCGGGCGGTATTGGGGCTCTTGTCACAGTGATCTGTCTGGCGAAAGCGGTAAACTCATTATTTGATCATCACTACAATCTTGCGTTCCATGCGATTGTCGGTATTGTCATCGCGGCAACAGTTATGATCATTCCTTTTGGAAGCTTTGTTTCCTCTGCAGGTCAGTTTGCGGTCAATCTGTTCTGGCTGGTTGTAGGAGTTGTGGCCGCGCTTGTACTTGATTACTTTAATCAGAAAGTCCCAGTGGAAAAATAATCTTATATATGCATTGAGATTCCTGAAATTGCAGAGCAGTCTGCAGACTATATGAATTAAGAGAAAAACGATCTGACGCGGCAATATGCTCCGGATCGTTTTTTTTGCTTTTCGGACAGATTTAAATGTAGTACAATGGTATGAACGCAGGGAAAGCGTATTGACTATAAAATGCGAATAAAGGATCAAAAGGAGAAAAATGGCGGAAAAGAACAAAGATACAATACAGGAAAAAACAGAAAAAGAAAAAATAGAGGTTTCCTGCGAAATGGAAGTGACGCTGAAGATCATAGGCGGAAAATGGAAGCTTTTGATCATACATTATCTGCTGGATGAAGGCCCGAAGAGATATAATGAAATTCTGCGCTTCTTAAAGACCGCTCATAAGAAAACGCTTACGGCTCAGCTTCGGGAGCTGGAAGAAGACGGCATCATTTCCAGAACTGTTTATCCTACGGTGCCTCCGCAGGTGGAATATGCCATGACAGATCATGGCAGGACTTTGCAGCCGATCGTGGAACTGATGTGCGACTGGGGCTATGAAAATGCAGGGGATAAATATATCATGACAAATGCTTATTGTACAGACGATTGAACGGCAGCAGACGCCGGCTATAAAAGCAGACAGCCGGCTGTTTTTCTAAATGCTTCCGGAAAGGAACAGCTTAATGAACAAGGGTAAGCTCAGGTTCCCTAGGTAACCGAAAGTGCCTTCTTGCACCGGACAGGAGGCAGTTTTATAATGGAAGTATCAGGAAAAATATGTTTGCATGAAACAGATGCGGCATTATATCAGGAGAAAGAAGGTACTTACATTATGGACAATTTTACATTTTACGCACCTACATACTTTGTGTTTGGAAAAGATACAGAGAATGAAACAGGAAAATATGTAAAGAAATTCGGGGGAAGCAGAGTCCTGCTTCATTACGGCGGCGGTTCGGCAGTTCGTTCCGGTCTTCTTGACAGAGTAAAGAAATCTTTGGATAAAGAAGGCCTCGCCTATGTGGAGCTGGGAGGCGTAAAACCAAATCCCAGGAGCGGACTTGTATATGAGGGGATCGATCTCTGCAGAAAAGAAAAGGCTGATTTTATTCTTGCCATTGGAGGCGGAAGTACCATTGATTCCGCCAAAGCCATTGCGGCTGGTGCGATATATGACGGAGACTTTTGGGATTACTATCAGGGAAAAATTGTAGAGGAAGCGCTTCCGCTGGGGACGATCACAACCATTTCCGCGGCGGGAAGCGAGGGCTCCCCGGACTCTGTGATCACAAAAGAGGAAGGAATGTATAAACGTTCTACAACGGGAGAAGCCCTGCGCCCGAAATTTACGATCATGAATCCGGCTCTTACAGAAACCCTGCCTCCTTACCAGACTGCCTGCGGCATTACAGATATTATCGCTCACCTTTATGAGCGGTATCTGACGAATACAAAAGAGGTGGAGGTAACAGACAGGATGATAGAAGGGCTGCTTCTGACGATGATCCATGAAGGGCCAAGAGTGATCGCAGATCCACATAATTATGAGGCGCGCGCAAATATTATGTGGGCGGGGATGATGGCGCATAATAACTCCTGCGGCGTAGGAAGAACCCAGGACTGGACCAGTCATGATATCGAACACGAGCTATCCGCGGAATACGACTGTGCTCATGGCGCCGGTCTTGCCGTTGTTATGCCTGCAGTGTTTACTTATAATCTGAAGCATAATGTTATGCGCTTTGCTCAGGCTGCGGTGCGTGTGTGGGGATGTGAAATGAATTTTGAAAATCCTGAGGAGACGGCGAAGGCCGGTATTGAAGCTCTGCGCCGTTTTCTGAAATCCATAGGAATGCCGGGAAGTCTTAAGGAACTGGGCGCGAAAGAGGAGGATATCGAAAAGATGGCCCATACTGCCTGCTATGGAGATGTGAGGACAGGAACCCTCGGCGGTTTTGTGGAACTGAAGCAGAAGGATGTGGAAAATATTTACCGTTTAATGCTGTAAAAATCTGACGATCAAAGCCAGCCGTAATGCAGTCTGGAAAGGACAGCACTGCGGCTGGTCTTTCTTTTTCGCTGCCTCCAGATAGTGGAAGAAAGAAAACAGATATGATACAATTGCATTGGAAATGAAGATACAGGGGGAAATTCTATGGGAAACAAGAAAACAAAATTTGCGTCTGACACTTCCGGCAGAAGTATAAAAGACTGGGCCGTGGCGCTGGTGGTCCTGCTTCTGGGCCTGACGGTGGCTCATCTTGGAGTGACGCTGTTTCTTTTGTCAGAACTGGGGACGGATACCTTTACCGTATTCATTCAGGGATTATCAGTAGTATTTGGACTTACGGTGGGAACGGTACATGTAATCGTGCTGTGTATCCTTATGGTGGTGATGCTCCTGACAACGAAAGGATATGTAAAGCCCGGAACTGTGGTCTGCGCCTTCTGCGGAGGCCCCATCATTGATCTGTTTACCTGGCTGTTCGGGAATTATATCAATGGAGACGCTGCTATGGCAGTAAGGATTGTCAGCATGGTGGCGGGATGCGTGATCCTGTCCGCCGGGATGTCCATTGTGATCAACAGCAACGCGGGAACAGGGCCGAACGATCTGGTGGCAGTAATCTTATCAGATAAGATTGAGAAGGTGGAATTCAGGTGGGTAAGAGTGGGCTGCGATCTTTTCTTTGTAGTTCTGGGCTTTTTCCTGGGAGGAACTGTTGGGGTAGGAACCATTGTGGCAGTATGTCTGACAGGGCCTCTGGTGCAGTTCTGGCTTCCGATCACAAAAAAGCTTGTAAATGCTGTTGGAGTGTATTAATCTATAGAATAAGGAGACGTAAAACAGATGTCCGCCGGGCATCTGTTTTACGTTGGGGAGAGGAAAAAAATGTAGATAAAAAACAGGTGATTGCGATGACAGATTACATTATAATAAACGGACTGATTGTAAATGGAAAAAATGAGCCGCCTTTTTCGGGAAATGTTGTGATTGAAAACGGAGTGATACGCGAGATCACAAAACCGGAAGCAATTCCGGAGAATTTTCCGCCGGAGCGGATCCTGGATGCAAAAGGCGGATATGTGACGCCGGGATTTATCGACATACACAGACACGGAGACTGGAAGGCCCTGTGCGGCGGGGATGACGAACTTCTGAACCGCCAGGGGATCACGTCGGTGGTAAACGGAAACTGCGGCCTGTCGGTGGCTCCTGTGGGGAAAAAATATGCCGGAGAGATTCTGGACTTCTTAAGCAGTGTTACAGGGGATCTTCCAGGGGAGTATTTGGAAAAAGACAAAGATGGAAAGCCGTTCTGTCCTGCGGCGGAATCCTTTGCTTCCTATATGGACGCCCTTGCGTCTGCGAAGAGAAGCGTGAACACAGGAATGCTTACAGGCAACGGAACTATCCGGGCGGCGGCAGCCGGCTACGCTCCGGGAAGACTGACAAAGGAGGAGCTTCACCTTGTATGGAAAAATCTGGAAGAGTCATTGAGCGCAGGCGCTCTTGGCGTCAGTCTGGGAGTGGCTTATGCGCCGGAATTTGAATATGATGTCCAGGGCTTTACAGAGGCTCTGATGCCTTTAAAGAATGCGGATATTCCTATTACCACCCATGTGCGCAGCGAGGGGGACGGATTTGTGGAATCTGTCAGAGAAGTGATACAGGTGGCGAAATCTCTGCATATTCCTCTTCACGTCAGTCATGTGAAATGTATCGGAAAGAAAAACTGGGGCGTCCGCCGCCGGGAAATTCTGGAACTTTTCCGGCAGGCCAGAGAGGAAGGCGTGTCCCTGGATTTTGATTTATATCCATATCTTACAGGCTCCACGCAGTTGGTGCATCTTCTTCCTCCGGAAAGCCAGGAGGGAGGAGCGGAAGCGATACTGGAGAGACTCCAGGATTCTGTATATCGCTGGCACCTGACGCAGATCCTTAGAAAACCGTCCAGACATTTTGAAAATATCGTGGAGCTTGCCGGATTCGATCAGATTTATGCCAGCACCCTCCATTCAGAAGAATATAAAGAAATGACAGGGAAATCCATTGCGGAGATTGCAAAGATCCGTAAAGAAGATCCTTATGATACGCTTTATGACATCCTGATCGCTGAAAAATGCCAGGCGACCATGCTGGATACCATTGCTTCAGAGGAAGATATGCTGCATTTTCTGAAGGATCCGTATGCCAATGTAATTTCAGACGCTACCTATCCTACAGGCGGGAAATATCATCCGAGGGTATATGCCGCGTTTCCAAAAGTTCTTGTGGATTATGTACGGGAGAAGAAGATCTTTTCCATTGAGGAGGCTGTCTATAAGATGACCGGGAAACCGGCCCAGGTTTTGAATCTGGAACAGGGAATCCTGGAGAAAGGAAGACCGGCGGATATCAATATCTTCCGTCTGGAAAATATGAAAGTTCCTGCCGATTTCGACAATCCCGCGCAATTCTGCCGGGGATTCGACTATGTATTGGTAGGGGGAGAGGCGGCAGTAAAGAACGACTGCTGGAAAAATACCGGGAGCGGAAAGCTTTTAAGAAGGAAAAAATGAACCCTCGGAAGGAAATATCCTGCCGAAGGTTCATCTGCCGGATTCTTATTTTGTTGTAGATCTACGGATAAGAATAGGTGTGATAACTTTGTGGATCGGTTCCTTTAAAGGAACCGGTTTTCTTTTTTTTCGCTCGTCCATAAGGGAGGATAAAAGGCTCATGGCTTCCCCGGCGATGACGGGAATCTGCTGCCCTACCGTACTGATAGGAACAACGGCTTCTTCAGATATGGGAGAGTTGTCAAAACCGATAATCTGATATGTGTCGGGAAGCTTTCCATATTTTTGGATCAGGATATTAAGAAGAACGTTGGCGTGAGTGTCGTTGGGCATGAAAATCCCCTTTTTTTTGTCCGGATATTTCTGCTCCCAGCAGTCTACCAGCTCCATAATATTCTCACGGTTTTCCCTGAAAGTGTTGCCAAGATCTGTAAGCGTAAGATCATAAGGGAGATTGTTTTCCCTGCAGATGTCCGTGAACCCCTGAATACGTCCAAAGGCCGGAGTAGTTTCCGGCATTCTGGCATTGACATGGATCAGAATATCGCAGCAGCTTTTTTTCAGAAGGCTGGCAGCCTGCATTCCGCCCATATAATTATCTGTGTTGACGCTGCAGATATACTGATCCTCCCGTTCGATTCCGACCACGGGAAGATTATAGGATGCAAGCTCTTCAGAACTCAGTGTAGGACTTAAAATGATCATCCCTTCAATGTTGTAGGCGAGAAGCTCCCGGATATATTTCCGTTCCACATCTGCCATATCATTTCCTGCAAAGACAAGAAACTTATAACCGTAAGTTTCATAAGTAGAGAGAATCTGATTCAGCATTTCAGAATAGTAATGCATGTAAAGATTTGGTATAATGACGCCAACAAATTCTGTACGGCCGCTGGCGAGAATCCGCCCTACCTTATTTTCTTTATAATCAAGAGCTACAAGGGCATCTGCGATTTTCTGCTGGTTTTCCAGGGTGAGGGAATCAGGATTATTAAAATACCGGGATATTGTGGTTTTGGAAAAATGGGTATATGCCGCGATATCTGCAAAGGTTACTTTTTGTTTTTTCATAGATCATGACTCCTTTTCCATAGTCTCTTCCGGCTCTTTTTATCCGGACGGCAGGCAGGCTGCCGGGAGACGCTGCTTTAAGTATACCAGAGGAAAAGATGAAAAATCAATGAGTAACCGGTTACAAAACCGGTTTTATAACATGTGCACAGAATTGAAGCAAAGAAAATGTAACAAATGACGAAATCAAAAAAAACCATTGACATTATAAAGTCTTTATAATATTCTTTTTGTAAAGGAACCGGTTACTTTACCGGTTACACAAACAAAATGCAAAAAGGAGGAGAGGGAATGAGAAAACGACTGCTGTGTCTGACAGGGGTGATTCTGGCTTCTGTCTGCCTTTCGGGATGTCAGCAGAAAGATCCAGAACCCGGAGAACTTGCCGGATATGATGAAGGGGAAGAATACCTGTCCATATGGGTCCATTCAATTGAGGATACGGAAGAAGGACAGGCATACCGGGAATCAGTAGACAGTTTCAACGAAGCTTTTGACGGAAAGTACTTTGCGGATATTGAATTTGTACCCCGTAATGACAGCGGAGGGGGATATTCAGACAAAGTCAACGCTTCCGTAATGGCGGGAGGACTGCCTGACGTGCTGACTGTAGACGGACCAAATATTTCAGCCTATGCGGCGAACGGGATCATACAGCCTCTTGCAGAAATGACGGAGGAGGAAAAAAGCCAATACCTGCCGTCTATCATAGAGCAGGGGACTGTGAATGATAAACTGTACGCTCTGGGCGTTATGGAGTCCAGCGTAGGCCTTTACTATAACCGGGATATATTGGAAGAGGCAGGAATACAGGTGCCGGACGCGGATCATCCATGGACCTGGACGGAATTTTCTGATATCCTTGAGAAGCTGAAGCCTCTTATGGAGGAAAAAGACGGATACCCGCTTGATATGACATTTCCGGTTGGGGAAACAAGCATCTATTATTTTGCTCCTTTCGTCTGGTCGGGAGGAGGAGAGCTGGTAAGCGATGACGGACTGACAGTAGACGGTTATTTCAATTCCGGGCAGACTGCGGCCGCCATGAATTTCTTCCGTTCCGTGGTAGAAAAGGAATACATGTCCGAGGCGCCTATCGACCATCTGTTTGAGAGCGGAAGAGCCGCGTTCAAATTTGACGGAGCATGGGAGGTCAATACGGTTTATACAAGTTATCCGGATATCAATCTGGGCGTTGCTCCTTACGTTGTAAGCGACGACTGGGACGGCGGGACTTATACGCCTACAGGTTCCTGGGCTTTTGCCGCGTCCTCCGAGACAGAAAATATAGAAGGAGCTACGGAACTTGTCAAATGGATGAGCGGAGAGGAA
>DWVA01000195.1 GCA_019120475.1 Candidatus Blautia intestinipullorum
CGTATCCGCGAAAAAGGCGAGCCCGGAACAAACGGCGGTCCGAGAGGCGATCTGCTGGTAGAGGTAAATATCGCGCGCCATCCGATCTTCCAGAGACAGGATATGAACATCTTTTCCACAGCGCCCATCACTTATGCTCAGGCTGCTCTTGGCGGCGAAGTGCGCATTAATACAGTAGACGGTGAAGTGGCTTACGAAGTGAAGCCGGGTACCCAGACAGACACCCGCATCCGGCTGAAGGGAAAAGGCGTTCCCTCTTTGAGAAACAAGAACATACGTGGAGACCATTATGTGACTTTGGTCGTTCAGGTTCCCACAAACCTCAGCGAAGAGGCCAAGGAAGCGCTCCGTCAGTTTGACGCAGCCTGCGGAAACAGGCCGTCCGGCGGAGAAAAAGGAAACGGACCGGAGAAAACCGGAAAGAAGAAAAAGAGCTTTATGGATAAAGTGAAAGAAGCTTTTGAAGAGTAAGGCTTGGAAATATAAGAAAGTTTTCAGGAAAAGAGGGATTCCCTCTTTTCTTTTTTTCTGCTTTCATGTATGATAAAGGATAAAGCCTAAAAACAGAAAATTACCCGGACGGCGCTGAAAGCCGTCAAGAGGAGGAAAAATATGAAGTGGAACCGTTTTACGATTAAGACAAAAACAGACGCGGAAGATCTGGTGATCAGCGCTCTGGCCGATGTAGGCGTTGAGGGTGTGGAAATTCAGGACAGACAGCCTCTGACAGAGGAGGATAAAGCCCAGATGTTTGTGGATATCATGCCGGAAGGCCCCGCAGATGACGGAATCGCTTATCTCAGCTTTTATCTGGAAGAAGACGCTGACAGAGAAAATATCCTGAAAAATGTAAAGAATGTTCTGGAGGAGCTGCGTTCCTTTACAGATATCGGCGAGGGAAGCATTGAAGAGTCCTGGACAGAGGATAAGGACTGGATCAATAACTGGAAAGAATATTTCCATCAGTTCTATGTGGATGATATACTGATCGTACCTTCCTGGGAGGAAGTAAAGGCAGAGGATAAGGACAAGATGATCCTTCATATTGATCCCGGAACAGCCTTTGGAACAGGAATGCACGAGACAACGCAGCTTGTGATCCGCCAGCTTAAAAAGTATGTGAAAAAAGGAGCGGAGATCCTGGATGTGGGAACAGGAAGCGGGATCCTGGGAATCGTGGCTCTTAAACTGGGAGCCGCCCATGTGACAGGAACAGATCTGGATCCCTGCGCGGTACCGGCTGTTGCGGAAAATAAAGAAGCCAACAATATTTCTGATGAAGCTTTTGATATGCTCATCGGGAATATCATTGACGATAAAGAAGTACAGGATCAGGTGGGATATGAAAAATATGACGTTGTCACCGCCAATATCCTGGCAGACGTTCTTGTTCCTTTGACGCCGGTGATCGTTCACCAGATGAAGAAAGGGGCTTATTATATTACCTCCGGAATCCTGGACGTAAAGGAAGAGGTTGTGGCAGAAGCGGTCAGGAAAGCAGGGCTGACGCTGGTGGAAGTGACCCGTCAGGGAGAATGGGTGTCCGTAACTGCCAGAAAAGACTGAAGAAAGGCAGGAAAAATATGCAGCGTTTTTTTGCAGAACCCTGTCAGATTGACGATGACGCCCATGTTATCCATATTACCGGCGGGGACGTAAATCATATTGTAAACGTGCTGAGAATGAAAAAAGGGGAGGAACTCTGGGTCAGCGACGGCGGGAAAAAAGAATATCACTGCGTTATCGAATCCTTAAGTGAAGAAGAAGTGCTCCTTCATATTCTTTACGCTCAGGAGCCGGATTACGAGCTTCCAAACCGTATATATCTCTTCCAGGGGCTTCCTAAGGCGGATAAGATGGAGCTGATCATTCAGAAAGCGGTAGAGTTGGGAGCGTATGAGATCATTCCGGTAGAAACGAAGCGGTGCGTCGTGCGGCTGGACGGAAAAAAGGCGGAAAAGAAGACGGCCCGCTGGCAGCAGATCGCGGAAAGCGCCGCAAAACAGTCAAAACGTATGCTGATTCCCCGGATCCATCCGGTTCTTTCCTATAAAGAGGCTTTAAATTATGCTGAAAGCATGGACGTTCTTCTTATTCCCTATGAACTTGCCAGCGGAATGGCTGAAACTAAAGAGATCCTGCAGAAGATCAGAAGCGGACAGTCCGTGGGGATTTTTATCGGCCCGGAGGGCGGTTTTGAGGAAGAAGAAGTAAAGGCTGCAGTCTCGGCAGGCGCAAGTCCCATTACGCTGGGAAAACGGATTTTGAGAACAGAAACAGCCGGACTTGCGGTCTTGTCCATTTTGATGTTTCAACTGGAAAAATAGGAGTAAGATTATGGAAGTTTATTTTGATAATTCCGCTACCACCAGATGCTATGATTCAGTGAAGGATATAGTGGTGAAAACCATGATAGAAGATTTCGGAAATCCTTCCGCCATGCACCGGAAGGGAGTGGAAGCGGAGCGGTACATGAAGGAGTCTGCGAAAACGATCGCAGGTATTCTCAAGGTGCAGGAAAAAGAAATCCTGTTTACCTCCGGCGGGACAGAATCAAACAATCTGGCCCTGATCGGCGGTGCGCTGGCAAACAAAAGAAGCGGGAACCACATTGTGACAACAGCGGTGGAACATGCGGCGGTAAGCCAGCCGGCGGCCTTCCTTCAGGAGCAGGGCTTTGAGGTGACGTATCTTCCGGTGGACAAAGAGGGAAGAGTGAAAACGGATGTTCTGGAATCTGTTCTCCGCCCGGATACGATCCTGGTATCTGTAATGTATGTCAATAATGAGACCGGCGCCGTAATGCCGATAGAGAAGATCGGAAAGCTGGTACACGAAAAAAGTCCCAAAGCCCTCTTTCACGTAGACGCTATCCAGGCGTTTGGCAAATACAGGATCCTGCCCAGAAAAGAGGGTATCGATCTTCTGTCTGTCGGCGGCCATAAGATACACGGGCCAAAGGGCGTGGGATTCTTATATATCAGTGAAAAAGCGAAAGTCCAGCCGCTGATGCTGGGAGGCGGCCAGCAGAACGGCATGCGTTCCGGGACAGATAACGTACCGGGCATCGCAGGTCTTGGAGTGGCGGCCAGAGAAAGCTATCAGGATCTGGAAGAAAAAAACGAGCATCTGTACAGGCTGAAGGAGCACATTGCGGCAGGACTTTCAGAAATGGAAAATATACGGATCAACGGAATGCCTCTGAGAGACGCGGCTCCTCATATATTGAGCATCAGTGTTATGGGGGTCAGAAGCGAGGTCCTGCTTCATGCTCTGGAGGATCGGAACATATACATTTCCGCCGGAAGCGCCTGCTCCAGCCATAAGAGAAAGCCCAGCGCCGCTCTGACGGCAATGGGAATGCCAAAGGATCAGATCGAGAGTACGGTAAGACTGAGCTTTTCCGAGGAGAATACTGTGGAAGAGGCGGATTATTTCCTTCAGACAATGAAAGAAATCGTTCCTATGCTCAGACGGTATTCACGGAGATAAAGAGAAGAGGAGAAAGATTATGTTATTTCATGCATTTTTGATCAAATATGCGGAAATTGCCATTAAAGGAAAAAACAGATATCTGTTTGAGGACGCCCTTGTAAAACAGATGCGCCTTGCCCTGGAAGCGGTAGAGGGAGATTTCCAGGTGGTAAAAGAACAGGGAAGGGTCTATGTGCTCTGCCCGGAACAGTATGATTATGACGAGGCGGTGGAAGCCCTTCAGAGAGTGTTTGGAATCGTTGGGATCAGTCCGGTGGTGATCTATGAAGATCAGGGACTGGAACAGATGAAAAAAGATGTCCTGTCCTATATGCAGGCAAGATATCCGGGATTTGACCGTAGCTTTAAGGTATATACAAGAAGAGCGAAGAAATCTTATCCGGTTCCGTCCATGGAAGTAAGCGCGGAACTGGGCGGCGTGATCCTGGACGCTTTTCCAGGGGCGTCGGTGGATGTACACAATCCTGAGCTGACTTTGTCTGTGGAGATCCGCGAGAAAATCTATGTTTATTCCGAAACGCTTCCCGGACCCGGAGGAATGCCGGTTGGAACAAACGGAAAAGCTATGCTTCTTCTGTCCGGCGGCATTGACAGCCCGGTAGCCGGATATATGATCGCCAAAAGAGGCGTAAAGATCGACGCCGTCTATTTTCATGCGCCGCCCTATACCAGCGAACGGGCGAAACAGAAAGTAGTGGATCTGGCAGGGCTGGTAGCCCGCTACAGCGGACCGATCCGTCTCCATGTGGTAAACTTTACAGACATCCAGCTCTATATTTATGATCAGTGTCCCCATGAGGAGCTGACGATCATCATGAGACGCTACATGATGCGGATCGCAGAGCATTTTGCGAAAGAGAGCGGCTGTCTCGGACTGATCACAGGAGAGAGTATCGGACAGGTGGCAAGCCAGACGCTTCAGAGTCTTGCGGCTACCAACGAAGTCTGCACGCTGCCGGTATACCGTCCGGTGATCGGCTTTGACAAGCAGGAGATCGTGGAGATATCCCGGAAGATCGACACCTTTGAGACATCCATCCAGCCTTTTGAGGACTGCTGTACGATCTTTGTGGCAAAGCATCCTGTCACAAAGCCCAATCTTAATGTGATCCATAAATCCGAGAGAAAACTGGATGAAAAGATCGACCAGCTGATGAAGGAAGCGCTGGAGAGTGTGGAGATCATAGAGGTCGGATGACATTCACCCGGCAAAAATAAAAAGACAGGAGCCGTAAAGACTCCTGTCTTATAAAAAAGCAAAACTTATTCGATTACATATGGCTCAACAATAGCCAGGATAGAATCCAGAAGGCTTCCTTCCGCATGGATGTTCAGATTGATGGGTTTGGACAGATCCAGGCTGAAAATACCCATAATGGATTTTGCGTCGATCACATATCTTCCGGATACCAGATCAAAGTCACAGTCAAATTTGCTGATCTCATTTACAAATGCTTTCACTTTATCGATAGAGTTCAGTGAGATTTTTAACGTTTTCATTGTGAGAACCTCCCTTGAAAATTTATTCTTCACTGTAACTGTTCCCCACATTTACAGTTACATCTTCGTATTTATCTTACCTGTACATTTGTGAAAAGTCAAGGGAAATGCCATTAAATTTCCGTAAACAGAAGAAAGTTATTTTTAAAATTAGACAAAAAGAGGGAAAATATGAATAAAAAAGCAGCAGTTCACAACCTGGGATGCAAAGTAAACGCATATGAAACAGAGGCTATGCAGCAGCTACTGGAAGAGGCCGGCTATGAAATCGTGCCCTTCGGCGAGAAAGCAGATGTTTATCTGATCAATACCTGTACGGTAACGAATATCGCCGACCGGAAATCACGCCAGATGCTCCATAAGGCCAGAAAAATGAATCCGGACGCTGTGGTGGTGGCGGCAGGATGCTACGCCCAGACGGATACGGAAAATCTGAAAAAGGACGGAGCGGTAGATTTGATCCTTGGAAACAATCAAAAGCGTCAGATCGTAGAAGTTCTGGAAAAATATGAAAAAGAACGGAAAAAAGAACTGCATGTGATCGAGATCAATAAGACCAGGGAATACGAAGAATTATCTATCAGCCATACGGCGGAACACGTAAGAGCCTATATCAAAGTTCAGGACGGATGCAACCAGTTCTGCACATACTGCATTATTCCCTATGCCAGAGGACGGGTGCGCAGCCGCAGGACGGATGAGATCATCGACGAGGTGAAAACACTTGCGGCAAAGGGATACCAGGAGGTGGTTCTTACAGGAATCCATCTCAGCTCCTACGGAGTGGATTTTAAGGATCAGGAAAAAGAAAATCTTCTGTCTTTGATCTGTGCCGTCCACAATATAGAAGGGATCAGAAGAATCCGGCTGGGATCGCTGGAACCCCGGATCATCACAGAGGAATTTATGGAAGGCATTGCGGCGCTTCCGAAAGTATGCCCTCATTTTCATCTGTCTCTTCAGAGCGGATGCGACAGAACTCTGGAACGGATGAACCGGAGATATACGGCGGAGGAATACCGTGAAAAATGTGAGCTGATCCGGAAATATTATTCCGCCCCCGCGCTTACAACAGACGTTATCACAGGTTTTCCCGGCGAAACAGAAGAAGATTTCCGGGAATCTCTGGAATTTGTAAGAAGCATTCATTTTTATGAAACACATATTTTCAAATATTCCAGAAGACAGGGAACAAAGGCCGCAGCTATGGAAGGACAGCTTACAGAGGCGGTAAAAGCGCAGAGAAGCGACGAGTTTCTTGCTCTGAATGAGCAGAGGGAAAGCGAATACGAGAACGCTATGGTTGGAAAAGAACTGGAAATCCTTCTGGAAGAGGAGATGGAAGTGGACGGCAGGCAGTACCTGATCGGACACAGCCGGGAATATGTAAAGACAGCGGTGGAAAAAAGGGGCGGCTTAAAAGTAAACGATCTTATCAGCGCGGAAGGCGTAAAGGTTCTGAAAAACCACATCCTTCTGGCAAAATAGATTTTTTCTTGTATTTTGCCGGGAAATATATTAAAATAATAATGATTATCCAATGGCCGGGAGAGCTGACCGGCGGGACGGAATTTAAAATTTGCCTGTAACTGTGCAGTTTATGGACAGTTATCATATAGAAAAGAAATAACAGTAAGGACGTGAGAGAAAATGGCGGAAAACAGTTTGGGAAATACACAGTATTTCAGAACAAAGCCGGAGCAGGAACTGGAAGTAAAAGAAGTTCTGGATCTGGTGTACAATGCAATGGATGAAAAAGGATATAACCCGGTCAACCAGATCGTGGGGTATATTATGTCCGGAGATCCCACTTACATTACCAGCCATAAAGGCGCAAGAAGCATGATCATGAAAGTGGAGAGAGACGAACTGGTAGAGGAGCTTTTAAACGAGTATATCAAGAATAAATCCTGGGAACGTTAAAGATATGCGTATTTTAGGATTGGATTACGGGTCTAAAACAGTTGGCGTGGCAGTCAGCGATCCTCTGGGACTGACCGCGCAGCGGGTGGAGACTATCTGGAGGAAGCAGGAAAACAAGCTCCGCAGGACTCTGGCTCGTATTGAAGAACTGACAGCAGAGTACGGAGTGGAAAAGATCGTGGTCGGGCTTCCGAAAAATATGAACAATACCATGGGAGAACGTGCGGAAAAAACTTTGGAATTTAAAGAAATGCTGGAAAAAAGGACAGGTATTCCTGTTGTAATGTGGGATGAGCGGCTTACGACAGCGGCGGCGGAACGCACGCTGATAGAAGCCGGAGTGCGCAGAGAAAACAGAAAGGAACATCTGGATTCGATCGCAGCGGTTTTTATTTTACAGGGATATCTTGATTCCCTGCAGTGAGATAAGGAAGAAAACATGGAAAAAATTAAATTTCAGTCTCCGGATGGAACAGAAGAGGAATTTTATATAGAGGAGCAGACCAGGATCGGAGGTATTTCTTACCTTCTGGTATCGGATTCTCCTGCCGACGAGGCGGAAGCCTATATTTTAAAGGACGTATCATCAGACGCAAGCCCGGAGGCGTGCTACGAGATGGTAGAGGACGAAGAAGAACTGAAAGCAGTTTATAAAGTATTTGAACAGATGCTGGAGGACGTGAATCTGGAAATGTAAAACTAAAAATGGAATGGAAGCTTGAAGGAATGCCGCAGGTATTCCTAAGTTTGTGTGCCATAAAAAAGACGGAGGTGCATTGATTGAAAAGTGATAATAATATGAGAACAAATAATCACGAAAGACAGAAAAAGAACGGCACTTATACAAGAAATGCCGGGAACAATACAAGAAAACAGACTGCGAAGCAGAAAAATAACAAATATCGTCCGAAACAGAGAAGCGCAGGAAAATACGCAGAGAAAGCTGCTTTGAAAAACAATATGCCGAAAACGGCGGGAAAAGGCGCCGGAAAGGCGGCGTCCGGACGCAGAGGACGAAGAAACACGGAAAAGCTGAAGATCATTCCTCTGGGCGGTCTTGAGCAGATCGGAATGAATATTACAGCTTTCGAGTATGGAGAGAGTATAGTAGTAGTAGACTGCGGCCTGTCTTTCCCGGAAGACGATATGCTGGGGATCGATCTCGTAATTCCGGACGTTACTTATCTGAAGGAAAATATCTCAAAAGTCAAGGGATTTGTCATTACTCACGGACATGAGGACCACATCGGAGCGCTTCCCTATGTGCTGAAAGAGGTCAACGTTCCCATTTATTCTACAAAGCTCACGCTTGGGCTGATCACCAATAAACTGAAAGAACATAATCTGGTCCGTTCCACAAAGCTGAAAGAAGTAAAACACGGCCAGGTGATCAATCTGGGAGATTTTTCCGTTGAATTTATCAAGACAAACCACAGTATCCAGGACGCTTCTGCTCTGGCTATCTACTCTCCGGCGGGAATCGTTGTCCATACAGGAGATTTTAAAGTGGACTATACTCCGGTGTTCGGCGACGCTATCGACCTGCAGCGTTTTGCGGAGATCGGAAAAAAAGGGGTTCTTGCTCTGATGTGCGAGAGTACCAATGCGGAACGCCAGGGATTTACCATGTCCGAGAGAACAGTAGGAAAAGTTTTTGACAATCTTTTCAATGAATACCGCAGCACCAGGATCATTATCGCTACTTTTGCTTCCAATGTGGACCGCGTGCAGCAGATCATCAATACTGCCTATCGTTTCGGAAGAAAGGTTGCGGTGGAAGGCAGGAGCATGGTGAACGTCATCAGTACGGCGTCGGAGCTGGGATATTTAAGAATACCGGACAATACGCTGATCGATGTGGATCAGGTCAAGGATTATCCGGACGATAAGGTGGTTCTGATAACTACCGGAAGCCAGGGCGAGTCCATGGCGGCTCTGTCCCGGATGGCGGCCAATATCCACAAAAAAATCACCATCAAGCCCAACGATACTATTATTTTCAGTTCAAACCCCATCCCGGGCAATGAGAAAGCGGTTTCCAAGGTGATCAACGAGCTGTACATGAAAGGCGCGAAGGTTATCTTCCAGGATGTTCATGTATCCGGACATGCCTGTCAGGAAGAGATCAAGCTGATCTATTCCCTGGTACGGCCGAAATATGCGGTGCCGATCCACGGAGAATACCGTCATCTGACTGCGCAGAAGCATCTTGCTGAGGAGCTGGGGATCCCTAAAGAGAATATTTTCATTCTCTCTTCAGGAAATGTGCTGGAGCTGGACGAGTACGGCGCGGCGGTTACAGGAAGCGTACAGACAGGCGGGATCCTGGTAGACGGCCTTGGAGTAGGAGATGTAGGAAACATTGTGCTCCGTGACCGCCAGCATCTTGCGGAGGACGGCATTATGATCGTTGTGATGACGCTGGAGCGTCACAGCAATACTGTACTTGCCGGACCGGATATCGTTTCCAGAGGCTTTGTTTATGTGAGAGAATCGGAAGATCTGATGGATCACGCCAGGGAAGTGGTGGAGCAGGCGCTGGATACCTGCATAGAGAAACATATCACCGACTGGGGAAAGATCAAACTGGTGGTAAAGGACGCTGTGGGAGATTACCTGTGGAAGCGTACCAAGAGAAGACCTATGATCCTGCCGATCATCATGGAGGCATGATCCATGGATGCTATTGAGAAGAATATCCATACACTTCTGGTATCCATTAAAAGAAGCGATATATATCAGGAATACAAAAAACAGGAAAAAATACTGAATGAAAATCCGGAACTGGCGGAAAGAGTCAGCCAGTTCCGGGCGGACAATTTCAGGCTCCAGAACGAATGCGGCCGGGACAATCTTTTCAGTACGGCGGAACAGCTTTCCAGGGAATCGGCGGAGCTTCGGAGAATTCCTCAGGTAAACGCATATCTTGACGCGGAGCTTGCTCTTTGCAGGCTCATGCAGCATATATGCAGAAGCCTCACCGCAGGAATTGATATGAACATACCTCCTCTCTGATGAAGCAGTCAGAAAGGAGCACCGGAAGGGAGGAACCTATGGGAGATACAAGAGACAGGATGGGAAATGCAGGAGTGGCCGTTGCCAGCGGCGCTTTCAGAATGGCGCTGTATGTCTGCGTGGTCGTTCTGATCATCTGGATAGGAAAAGTTACATATCAGTTTGGATATGATGTATTTAATCAGCAGGCCATGAGTCCGGGGGAAGGACAGGAAGTCACGGTGGTCGTAAAAGAGGATGATTCGGTTTATGATATCGCCAAAACGCTGGAGAGCAAGGGCCTTGTAGAGGACGCCCTTGTATTCTGGGTACAGGAAAAGCTTTCCAACTACAGCGGGCAGATGAAGCCGGGAACATATCTTCTCAGCACTGCCTACACTCCCTCAAGGATCATGGGGATCCTGGCGGGAGATGCGGATCAAGAAGGAGCAGACTCGTGATCGTAGAAGAGAGAATGAGAACGTTTATCAATTCTCTGGACAGAGGAAACACGCCGTTTCTGGAAAAACTGGAAAAGGAGGCTCTGGAGGCGGAGGTGCCCATTATCCGGCGGGAAATGCAGAGTTTTATCAAAGTGCTTCTGGCGCTTCAGAAGCCGGAGCGGATACTGGAGGTGGGGACAGCCGTAGGCTTCTCCACACTTCTTATGTGCGAGTACGGTCCGGAGGATCTTCATATTACGACTATAGAAAATTATGAGAAAAGAATCCCTCTGGCAAAAGAAAATTTCCGCAGGGCCGGAAGGGAAGAACAGATCACTCTTATGGAAGGGGACGCGGGAAGTATTCTCGGAGAACTTTCCGGGCCATACGACATGATCTTTATGGACGCCGCAAAAGGCCAGTATATACACTGGCTGGAGGACGTTCTGAGACTTCTGAAGCCGGGAGGGATCCTTCTTTCTGATAATGTCCTCCAGGAAGGAGAACTGATCCAGTCTCATTATCTTGTAGAGCGAAGAGACAGGACGATTTATAAAAGAATGCGGGAATATCTTTATGTCCTGAAGCATGATTCCCGTATGACCACCAGTATCCTTCCGCTTGGAGACGGAGCGGCTCTCAGCGTGAAGGTGAAATGAAACCATAAACAAATAAGCAACCTGGATGCCGAAATACACGGCAGGAAAGAGGAAAGATGAGGAATGTGGAGTTACTGGTGCCGGCCAGCAGTCTGGAAGTTCTGAAGATTGCAGTGGTCTTCGGCGCGGATGCTGTATATATCGGAGGAGAGGCTTTCGGCCTTCGGGCGAAAGCCAAAAATTTTTCTCGGGAGGATATGAAAGCCGGGATTGCCTTTGCCCATGAACACGGGGCGAAAGTTTATGTGACAGTGAATATCCTGGCCCACAATGCTGATCTGGAAGGAGTGCGGGAGTATCTTTATGAACTGAAGGAGATAAAGCCCGACGCCCTGATCATCGCGGATCCGGGAATTTTTACTTATGCCAGAGAAATCTGCCCGGAAATCGAATGCCATATCAGCACACAGGCAAACAACACCAATTATGAAACCTACCTTTTCTGGCACAGGCTGGGAGCAAAAAGAGTAGTGACAGCCCGGGAGCTTTCACTGGAAGAGATCCGGGAGATCCGGAAACATATTCCGGAGGATATGGAAATTGAAACCTTTATTCACGGCGCAATGTGCATTTCTTATTCCGGACGCTGCCTTCTCAGCAGTTTTCTGGCGGGAAGAGACGCAAACAGAGGCGCCTGTACCCATCCCTGCCGCTGGAAATATTCCGTGGTGGAGGAAAAAAGACCGGGAGAATATATGCCGGTATTTGAGAATGAAAGGGGAACCTTTATTTTCAATTCCAAAGATCTTTGTATGATCGAACATATGGATGACATACTGACAAGCGGGATAGACAGTCTGAAGATCGAAGGCCGGATGAAAACAGCCCTTTATGTGGCTACAGTGGCCCGGACTTACCGGAAAGCCATTGACGACTATCTGGAGTCTCCGGAAAAATACAGAGCCAATATGGACTGGTATAAAAATCAGATATCCAACTGTACCTACCGCCAGTTTACCACCGGATTTTTCTACGGAAAACCGGATGAAGATGCCCAGATTTATGACAGCAATACTTATGTGAAGGAGTATACTTATCTGGGATATGCGGAGGAAGTGGACGAAAAGGGCCTGGTCCACATTACCCAGAGAAATAAGTTTACCGTAGGGGAAACGATAGAGGTGATGAAGCCGGATGGAACGGATCTTACAGTTGAAGTAAAAGCAATTTACGACGGAGACGGGAATTCTGTGGAGAGCGCGCCTCATCCCCAGCAGAAGCTGGCGGTAGACCTTGGCGTGAATGTGGAAAAATACGACCTGCTCCGGAGAGCGGAAGCTCCATCAGAATAAAAGGATGCGGAAGAGAAAGTCTGTAAAGAAAACTTTTTTCTTCCGCTTTTTTATTTGAAATTTTCAATGGCTGTTTCCCTCATTCCGGGACTGCGGTCCGGAAGTGTCCTCCTCAAAGATGCCTCTGAGTTTTTTCAGCGCGTTTTTTTCAATGCGGGATACATAGGACCGGCTGATATTCAGCTCTCCGGCTATTTTCCTCTGGGTCTGCTCCGGAACTCCAAAGAGACCGTAGCGCAGACAGATCACCTGATATTCTTTTGGGGAAAGAAGCTCTTTCATAGAGGACATCAGGCGGCGGATATCTTCCCGTGTAGAATATTCTGTCACAATATCCACAGGAGGGCTTTCGATAATATCAAGAAGACTGATCTCGTTTCCCTCTTTATCTGTTCCGATAGGCTCGTAGAGAGAAACTTCTCTGGAATGTTTTTTCTTGGAGCGGAGCATCATCAGAAGCTCGTTGTCGATACATCGGGCTGCGTAGGTGGAAAGCCGCGCGGATTTTGAAGCGTCGAAGGTGGATACCGCCTTGATCAGCCCGATTGTTCCAATAGATATCAGATCATCCAGCTCCTCGTCGGCGCCCTGATATTTTTTTACAACATGGGCCACGAGGCGGAGATTGCGCTCGATCAGGATATTTTTTGCTTCCAAATCGCCCTCCCGGCAACGTTGAAGATAGAGTTTTTCCTCGGCAGATGTCAAAGGTTTCAGGAAGGTCTTCAAAGCTTCACCTCAAAGGGGATTTCCTTATAGTTTATGAAAAGGACTGGCTTTTCGTGCTTTTCCAATAAATCTTGACGGCAAAAGGGGCAGGCAGTATACTGAAAACAAATATTTCTGAAAAAAGGAGGCGGCAGCGTGAAAGTATTGAATTTCGGCTCCCTAAATCTGGATTATACCTATCAGGTGGAAACCATACTTGTTCCGGGAGAAACACAGGCGTCAAAAGGCAGACAGACTTTTTGCGGAGGAAAAGGTCTGAACCAGTCCATTGCGCTGGCAAAAGCGGGAATTCCGGTATACCATGCGGGAATGATCGGAGAAGAGGGAGACGTTCTTCTGGAGACATGCAGGGAAAACGGAGTGAACACACAATTTATCAGAAAAATTGAAGGTCCCAGCGGACATACCATTATCCAGGTAGACAAAAACGGGCAGAATTGCATCCTGCTCTTCGGGGGATCCAACCGCAGCATTACGAAAGAATTTGTAGATGAAGTCCTGGACGCTTTTGAAAGCGGAGACATGATCCTTCTGCAGAACGAGATCAACGAGCTGGATTATATCATTGACAGGGCATATGAAAAAGGAATGATGATCATTCTGAATCCGTCTCCTTATGATGACGGGCTGAAAAAGTGCGATCTTGGAAAAGTCAGCCTGTTTCTTGTGAATGAGATCGAAGGATACCAGATCACAGGAGAAAAGGAACCGGACAGGATCCTTGAGAAGATCAGAGAGATCTACCCGAAGGCGAAGGTGGTCCTTACTCTCGGCGGCAACGGCTCGGTGTATCAGGACGAGACGGGCGCTGTTTACCGCCAGGGTATTTATAAAGTAAAAGCCGTGGATACTACTGCGGCAGGAGATACGTTTACGGGATATTTCATTTCGGCCCTGATAGACGGCCTGCCGGTACAGGAAGGCCTGAAACTGGCGGCGAAAGCGTCCGCCATTGCAGTTTCCAGAGCAGGCGCTACGGCATCTATTCCTCTGAGAGAGGAAGTGCAGAACACTGATCTGTGATCCGGAAGAAAAGTTCCCTTTCTTCCGGCCGCGTACAAAGCCTTATATGGGCGCAGGAGAGCATCATACTTTCTTGCGCCCGTTGATTTTGTAGTGTATAATAGGCTTGTCGTAAAATGTAAGAGAATGTAACTTAAAGGATAGCATGGTGAACCATATTGAAGAAAAAGATCGAACAATTACTAAGCGGGAAATTCAGATACGAGCAGCCTCGCCTTCTCTTTTCAAAAGAAAGGCTTTCCATCACCCTGGAGGCCGGAGAGACAGTACGGGGCGAGCTGTATCTCGGTACAGAAGATAATGAGAAAATTCAGGGATATATCACCTCTTCCAGCAGGAGACTTGTTCCGGGCAACGGAAAATTTTCCGGGACTACGATCTGTCTGCCTTATGGAGCGGACGGAACAGGGATGAATCCCGGGGATCAGTGTACAGGATGGCTTTGCGTCACTTCCAATATAGGAGAATATAAGATCCCTTTTCTTATTGAAGCAAAAAAAGAACAGATCTTAAGCTCCGAAGGAGAAATTAAAGATATGGAAGCTTTCCGGGAGATCGCCCGAAGGGATTTCCGGGAGGCTTATCGCCTTTTTACAGACAAATATTTTCCGGTAGTCATGGCAGGAGCCGGAAACCGGGAGAAGGCTTTATACGCGGGAATGTCCAGACAGCCTGTTACCTATCAGCATCTGGAAGAGTTTTTCATAGGACTGAAGGGAAAGGAACCGGTGTCTCTTGTGCTGAAAGCAGCGGAAGCGGAGTTTTACGGCATCAGCGAATCGGTGCAGGAATCTTTTGATATCCAGAAAAGCGGCTGGGGACATTTAAGGGTGGATATTGAAACGAGAGGCGGTTTTCTGGAAGCGGAACGCCGCGTGCTCACAGAGGACGATTTTATAGGAAGCACCTGCCGGATCGATTATATTATCCAGGCGGATAAACTGAAAGAGGGAACGCAGCTTGGAGAGATCGTGGTGAGAAGTCCATACCAGGAACTTATTTACCATGTGACAGCGTCAAGAGGCTCCAATGTCCGGGTGGACATTCATGCGGAAGAAAAGAAAGCCAGAATATCCATGATAAAGGATTACATGGATTACCGGGAAGGCCGCCTGGAGTTTAAGGCGTGGGCGGGAAGCACGCACTTTATTCTGAACCAGCTTCGGGAATCCGGCTGTGAATATCCGGAGTACCAGTTATACGAAGCTTATGTGGATTATCTGGAAGAAAAGGATGCGGAAGCGGTAGCGATACTGAAAAAATACCAGGACCGGGAATTTACCCGGGATGAGCTGGAGCTGGCGGGAGTCTATCTGTATCTCTGCACGCTTACCGGTTTGTATAAAGACAAAACCCAGGCATTGTGGAGAATCCAGAATTTTTACATGCAGAAGGAGGACAGCTTCCAGCTTCTCTGGCTTCTGCTGCGGATGGACAGCTATTATAAGAATAGTCCCTCGATGGGAATTTTTATGATGGAGGAGCTGTTTGAAAAAGGATGCACAAGTCCTCTTTTATATATGGAAGCATGGAAATGGGTCAGCAGGGATATGTCTCTGCTTCATAGGATCAGTCCGTTCTGGATGCAGGTATTTTGTTATGCCGGAAGAAGAAATCTTCTTACAGAAGAGCTTGTTATGCGTCTGGCTTATCTTTCCGGCTATGAAAAAACCTTCAGCAATGTGCTGTATCAGGCTTTGGCCGCGGGATATGAGAAATTCCCTTCCGATGATGTCCTGGAGGCGGTCTGCAAATATATTATGAAGGGAAATCCGAGAAAGCCTCAGTATTTCCGGTGGTTTTCCCTGGCGGTAAGTCATGGGCTCAGACTTACAAGACTGTTCGAATATTATGTGGAAACAATGGATATTTCCTATCAGAGGGAGCTGCCGAAGCCGCTTCTGATGTATTTCAACTATAATGACAACACCTTGGGAGATACCAGAAAAGCCTTTCTTTACGCCAGCGTGATCGCCCACAAAGAAAAAGAGCCTCTGATCTATGAAAGCTACTGCGACAGTATGAAGCGGTTTGCCCGCCGTAAGATCGCGGAAGGAAAAATAGATGAAAATTATGCGTCTGTTTATCAGGAATTCCTTTTTGAGCCGGAAACCATTGAGGAGGCGGAACAGACGGCGGGAATGCTCTTTACTCACCGCCTGTACTGCGATGATCCCAAGATCCGCCAGGTGATCGTCTGCCACAGCCAGATGAAGGAGGAAGAGGTTTATCCCTGCGTGCAGGGAGTGGCGTATCCGAGAATCTACACCGATGACGCGGTGATCCTCTTTCAGGACGATAAGCAGAGAAGGTATGTATCTACGATCCACTATAACCTGAAAAAGCTTACAGACGAAAGCCAGGCAGTTCCTGCCCTGATAAAAATGGGAGTGACAGAGCCTGGAGTCCTTCTCCATTACTGCAGTGAGAATCCTCTTGATTCCCTCAGCCTTGAGTATTACCAGAGGATGGCTGAATCCACGGCTTTCACAGAAGAGTTCCGCGGGGAGATCCGTAAGGAAATCCTGGATTATTACGCGGCTCATGTACAGGGAGAGGATCTGGATCATTATCTGAAACAAATGAATTACCGGGAATATGCCTTTGTGGACCGGCCGATTCTTCTGGAGGTGCTGATCTCAAGAAGAATGTTCCGCCAGGCAATGGGGATCGTGGAAGAGTTCGGCTACGAAGGACTGTCTCTCGGCAGTCTGCTCAAGCTGACAAGCCGGATGATTCTGAAATCCGATATGGCGGAGGATGAAGAACTTCTGGCCCTTGCCTCCGAGGTTTACAGAAGCGGCAAATACGACGAAGTGATCCTTCACTATCTGATGCAGTACCGCTTTGGCCCTCTGGATGAGCTGATCTCCATCTGGAAAAGCGCGAAGGGCTTTGAGATGGATACATATGATCTGGAGGAAAGGATCTTAAGCCTTCTGATGTTTACTTCCGACTTCCGCAAGGAAGGGGAGGCGGTTCTGGAATCCTATGTAAACCAGTCGGGCAAGGAGAGGATCATAGGGGCCTATCTCACTCAGGTGGCTTACGGGATTTTTGTAAAAGAATATACAATGACGCCCTTTATCCGGGAGAGACTGGAATATGCCCTGAAGCATAACTGGCCGGTGAACAGGGTATGCAGACTTGCCCTTCTGAAAGAACTATCCAAAGAAAAAAATGAGAAATATATAGAAATGGAACGAATGCTTCTGGAAGAATGTGCAAAAGATAATATGGTATTCGGATTCTTCAGAAGAATTTCCCCGGAGCTTTTAAGCCCCTATCAGCTTGACGACAAAACCTTTGTAGAATGCCACGCCAATCCGGAAGCGAGAGTCACTTTGTTTTATGCTCTGGATACCGGACTCGGAAGAGAAAAAGAGTAC
This sequence comes from Candidatus Blautia intestinipullorum, assembly GCA_019120475.1. Classification (GTDB taxonomy): domain Bacteria; phylum Bacillota; class Clostridia; order Lachnospirales; family Lachnospiraceae; genus Blautia_A; species Blautia_A intestinipullorum. The sequence continues at coordinate 17,448 of DWVA01000195.1, forward strand.
AAAAGCACTCCCGTCAAAGAAGTTTATCAGGGGATTTTTACAAAGACCTTTACTCTGTTTTACGGAGAATCCCTTCACTACTATTTCCAGATCGACTTCCGCGGCGATTCCAGAAAAACGGCGGAGCGTGTGATCACCATGAAGAAGGTGGAAGGCACTCCGGGAAGCAAATACCAGCTTCTGAACCAGCTTCTGTCCGCCAGAAGGCTTGACAAAAGGCAGGAGGTAACGGAAGGGCTGAAACACTATCTCCGCCAGGAACAGTACGTGAAGGAAATGTTTATCATAGAAAAGGAACATGAGAAATGAACGAGACAAGGGATTTGATTATCGGGATCGATTTCGGAAAAAAATATTCACAGATCTGCTATTACGACCGTAAGGCAGAGGAACCGCGCTCAGTTCCTGTAAAAGTGGGAAGCAGCCTTTATGAAACGCCTACCTGTCTCTGCAGACGGGCGGATCAGGATGCCTACAGCATCGGTCTGGAGGCAGAATATTTCGCCAGAGAGAAGGACGGATTTCTGCTGGACGATCTCTACAAGATCGCAGCGGACAGGGAACCGGTGCAGATTGCGGGAGATACCCTTATGCCCTGGGAAATTCTGGCGCATTTTTTCCGCGGAATGTTAAAATTCCTTGGAATCATGGATGTGGTCCACAATACAAAATCGCTGATCATTGCCATGGAAACTCTGGACGCCGTACAGGTGGAAAACCTGCGGAAAGCCTGCCAGTCTCTGGGATTCCCGGAGGACGTCTACAGCTTCCTGGACTATGAAGAAAGTTTCTATTATTATGTGCTGACCCAGAAAGTGGAGACATGGAACAGAAGCGTGGGATGGTACAGTTTTGACGGAAATCATGTAACCTTCCGGAAAATGGTGATGAATTCAGGAACAAAGCCTGTTCTTGTCCGTCTGGAAGATCCGAAGGAGACGGATCTGAGAGAAGTCCCTGAGGAGCGGGACGAGGATTTCTTTAAATTCATAAAAGAAACCCTGGGCTCGGATCTTTACTCCAGCATCCAGATGAACGGAGAGGGCTTTGATCAGGAGTGGGCGGTAAAATCCGTAAAACTGCTCTGTTATCAGAAAAGGAAAGTATTTTTCGGAAGCAATCTTTTTGCCAGCGGAGCCTGCGCCGCCGGAGCCGAGCGCCTGATCAACAGGAACCTGAAAGGTTATCATTATCTGAGCCGTTCTCTTGTACTGACGGACGTAGGCATGGATATGCGGGTTATGGGAGCTCCTACTTATCATTCTCTGATCGAGGCGGGGAGCAACTGGTACGACTGCAAGGCGTCCTGCGAACTGATCCTTGACAATGTGGAAGAACTTGTCTTTATTGTGAGCAAGATGGGGGATACGGAGAAAAAAAGGGTCGCCATGGCGCTGCCCGGTCTTCCGAAGCGCCCCAATAAGACCACAAGGCTTTCTCTGGAGCTTCAGTATATTTCCCAGAAAGAATGTCAGATCACAGTAAAGGATCTGGGCTTTGGAGAAATGTTCCCTGCAAGCGGAAAGGTATGGAAAGAAACGGCCCAGTGGTAAAGGAGGGGACATAAGTGAGCGGTTATATTTTATGCCAGACGAAGAAGGCGGAGATTCCTTATTTTATTGAAAATATCAGCACCAATATCTACTCTCTGGAAGAACTCTGCTATTATTTATATAACAATCTTTATCTGGTGGATCAGACGATTATGAACGAAGGTCTTTGCACCTGGATCCAGGAGGAGCTGCAGCTTCCAAAACTGGCGGCCAAGCTTCGGGCAAAGATCGGAAAATTTGTCAGCGCGGAGGATTTTCTCTATCCTGTCTTTAAAGAGATCAACTATCTTACTTACGAAGAACTGAAAGCGCTGAATAATAAAATACAGAAGCTGGATGCGGAAACGCCGGCTGTTCGGGAAAAACAGAAGGGCGACACACTGGTGGAAAACGGGATGTACGTTCATGCGATCCGGGTATACCAGAAACTTCTGGAGCAGAAAAACCTGGATAAAGAGAGAGAGGGACTTAAAGAAAGCATCTGCCATAATCTGGGCTGTGCGTACAGTTATTTGTTTCAGATGGAAAAGGCTCTGGAATGTTTCCGTATGGCCTATGAGGAAAATCATAGCCGTCCGGCTCTGAAATGTTATCTTCTTGCTTTTCACAGCATCCGTACGCCTGCCGAATATGAAAATAAGGCGGCGGAACTGGGGGCAGATCCGGAGATCCTTAAGGACGTCAAAAAGGAGCTTTCGTATTTTGCGAACAAGCCGAAGGTTCACGTCCATAACCGGAATATTGACTCTATGCTGGAAAATTTCACAAGGGATTACCACAGAAGCACCGGGTCGTGATTTGGCAGATTTTCACAAAAACAGTAGACGAATCAGGTTTCATCTGTTAAACTAGAACTATATTCGGGCATAGTGAAAACTGTGTCTAAAGAAAGGTTAGGAGGAATTTATTATGTTAGTAAATGCTTCAGAAATGCTGAAAAAAGCAAAAGCAGGCCATTATGCAGTAGGACAGTTCAATATCAACAACCTTGAGTGGACAAAGGCAATCCTGCTGACAGCACAGGAAAATAATTCACCGGTAATTCTGGGTGTTTCCGAAGGCGCCGGAAAATATATGGCTGGTTATAAAACCGTTGTAGGCATGGTGAAGGGAATGATGGAAGAACTGAACATCACTGTTCCGGTTGCTCTTCATCTTGACCACGGCAGCTACGAAGGATGCCTGAAATGCGTAGAGGCAGGCTTTACCTCCATTATGTTTGACGGTTCTCACTACCCGATCGAAGAGAACGTTGCAAAGACAAAAGAACTGGTTAAGATCTGCGCAGAGCATGGAATGTCTCTGGAAGCAGAAGTCGGTTCCATCGGCGGCGAGGAAGACGGCGTAGTCGGCATGGGCGAGTGCGCGGATCCGCAGGAATGCAAGATGGTAGCTGATCTGGGGATCGACTTCCTGGCAGCAGGCATCGGCAACATCCATGGAAAATATCCGGCTAACTGGCAGGGACTGAGCTTCGAGACACTGGACGCTATCCAGAAGCTGACAGGAGATATGCCTCTTGTTCTTCACGGCGGCACAGGAATCCCGGCCGACATGATCAAGAAGGCTATCAGCCTGGGCGTTTCCAAGATCAACGTAAATACAGAGTGCCAGCTTTC
>DWVA01000196.1 GCA_019120475.1 Candidatus Blautia intestinipullorum
AAAGGAGATCCGCAGCATCTCCCGAATGGAGAAAATGCTTGCCATAGGAGAGATCGGCCTTGATTATTACTGGCACAAAGAAGACAGGGAACATGAGATCCAGAAAAAAATGTTCCGCGCCCAGATGGACATTGCAGAAGAGGAAAAGCTTCCTTTTATGATCCACAGCCGGGAGGCGGCAAAGGATACCCTGGATATTGTAAAGGAGTATATGCAGGGAGGAATGTACGGAGGCGTTATCCATTGTTTCTCTTATGGAAAAGAGATGGCCAGAGAGTATCTTGATATGGGACTCTATCTGGGTATCGGAGGCGTCGTAACTTTCAAAAACGCAAGAAAGCTGAAGGAAGTGGCGGAGTATGCGCCTCTTTCTCAGATCGTTCTGGAAACAGACTGTCCGTATCTGAGCCCCGAGCCAAACAGGGGAAAAAGAAACAGCTCATTGAATCTGCCCTATGTGGCGCGGGCTATAGCGGAGATCAAAGGGATAACTCCGGAAGAAGTGATCGAAACTACGGAGAAAAATGCAAGAAAACTGCTGGGTATCAGCCTTTAAGCTGACCAGCAGTTTTTTATAAAAATATTTTTTTAAATCTGAAATGCTGCAGCCAGATAAAATGAGTTTAGTATGGAGAGCAGGGTGGATCCGGAGCAGGCTGGATATGGAGGTGGAAAACATGAGAGAAATTTACTATGCGGAAGATGACAGAGATATAGCGGAAGGGGTAAAAGCTTATCTGGAGGCCAGAGGTTTCCTTGTCCGCATTTTGAATTCCGCCGGAGAAATGAAGAAGGTAATGTGCAGCCGCAGCCCGGAGGCCGTGTTGGTGGACTGGAACCTGCCGGATGGAACCGGAGAAAACCTCTGCAGATGGATACGAAGACAGTTTGGAGAACAGATACCTATATTGCTTTTGACAGTTAGGGGAGAGACAAAGGATGTGGTAAAGGGGTTTGAAAACGGAGCAGACGATTATCTGGTCAAGCCGTTTGATCTTGACATCTTGTATTCACGGCTTCTGGCTGTACTGCGGCGTGCTGAAGCTGCAGGAATATCTGCCGGGAAACAAAAGAAGCTGTACTGTGGAAAACTATGTCTTGACCCGGAGAAACAGGATGTATATGAAGATGGAGAGCCGCTGGTCTTTACTCCGACAGAATACCGGGTTCTCCTGTATCTTATGGAACACAAGGGAAAAACGATAGGAAGAGAAAGGCTGTTGGAAGCAATATGGGATATCAGCGGAAATTATGTAAATGACAATACTTTGACCGTAACGGTCAAGCGCATACGGGAAAAGCTGAAAAATCCTTTTTATCTGAAAACTGTCCGCAGTTTTGGGTACCGCATGGAGGACACAGTATGACAAAGAGCAGACACTGGAAAATATATGTGATTTTTGTCTTTGCGGTATGGCTGGCCGGTACGGCGGCAGCCGAAATCTTTCTGGAAAATCATGTTTACCGGGAGGAAAGTTTTACCGCTTTCGGGCAGATGGATCTTTATGTTCTGCCTGCGGTGGTTCTTGGGACAGGATGCCTTTTGCTCCTTGGAGGATTTGGGATTCTGGAAATGGGAAAAAAGAAAAGAATCGAAGAATTGACACAGTATCTGGAGCAGGTAAACATAAAAGGAACAGGAATAATGGCCGGACGGCGGGAGGATGAATTTTCTATACTGCAGGACGAAATATATAAGACAGTAACGTCTCTGTACCAGACAAGGGAACAGGCTATGAAGGCAAAAAGAAATTATGCGGACAATCTTGTAAATATCGCCCATCAGCTAAAAACGCCGTTGACGGCTACTTCCATGTCCGTACAGCTCTTTAAGGAATCAGGGTCCTTTTCATATATTGATAAGATACAGAAGCAGATTAACCGTCTGACTGTTTTGGAAGAGGCTCTTTTGAAAATTTCCCGTATAGACTCCGGGACTTTGGAACTGGATTCTGCTCCGGTGGATATATATACGGCTTTAAACCTGGCCGCCGACAGTCTGGAAGAGCTGGCTGAGGAAAAAAGGGTGAAAATAAATATTTTGGAAAACGGCTGTGTGGAGTTTACTGGGGATATGGAATGGACAGTGGAAGCTCTGATGAATCTTATGAAAAACTGTATTGAACATACGCCGGAAAATAAAGCTGTATATTGTGAATATTCCTGGAATCCTCTTTACGCAGAAATCCGGATACGGGATGAGGGAGAGGGATTTGATGAAGAAGAGCTTCCCCATGTATTTGAGCGGTTCTACCATGGGAAAAAACATATGTCAGGCGGCGTCGGCATTGGACTGCCCCTTGCAAAAGCAGTTTTTGAGATGGAAAATGGAATACTTACCGCAGGGAACCTGCCGGAAAAAGGTGCTTTTTATGAGATCAGAATCTATTGTCACTGAACTGTCACTTTGCTGTGGTACGATATAAGGAGACAACGATCAAGGAGGATCCTGTATGGAAATTTTAAGCTGCTGCGGTGTTACGAAGATTTATGGCTCAGGAGAAAGTCAGGTGAAGGCACTTAACGGAATTGATCTTTCTGTAGAAAAGGGAGAGTTTGTTGCAGTGGTGGGAGCTTCCGGTTCAGGGAAATCCACGCTGCTGCATATTCTGGGTGGTGTAGACAGACCGACAGAGGGTAAGGTGACGGTGGAAGGAACAGATATTTCATCCATGAACCGGACGCAGGCGGCGATTTTCAGAAGAAGAAAGGTCGGTCTGGTGTATCAGTTCTATAACCTGATCCCGACTCTTACTGTACGGAAAAATATCCTTATGCCTCTTCTGCTGGATAAAAGAAAGCCCAATGAAGAATATTTCAGTCAGGTAGTAAACGCTCTTGGAATCCAGGATAAGCTGGAGGCTCTTCCGGTACATCTGTCCGGAGGCCAGCAGCAGAGAACGGCCATTGCAAGAGCTCTTCTCTATCGTCCGGCGCTTCTTCTGGCAGATGAGCCAACTGGAAATCTGGATCAGAAAAATTCAAAAGAGGTGATCGATATGCTGAAGCTATCCAACCGAAATCTGAATCAGACGATTCTTCTCATTACACATAACGAAAAAATCGCCTTGGAGGCGGACCGCATTGTAACTCTGGAGGACGGAAGAATTATTTCCGACAAAAGGAGAGATTAAGTGCCGGAATCGAATATGTATTGAGGAAAGGAGAAGAACCGGCTGTTTCAGATACAGGCGGGTTGCAGATATTTATGTGGAAAGAATATTCGGTCAACTATATAAAGAGAAACAAAGCGTCAGGTGTTTCCATCATGGCGGCGGCTTTTATCTCCGCTCTTTTTCTGTCGCTGTTATGCTGTCTGGCATACAATTTCTGGACGTATGATATTGAACAGATCCGCCTGGAGGAGGGAAGCTGGGAAGGACGGATTTCCGGCTGTTTAGAAGAAGAGGATCTGGAAAAAATAAGGACTTCCGCCAATGTGAAAAAGGCGGAAATCAATGAGAAGATGACAGAGGGAAAATGTACGGCGGTGGATATCTGGTTTTTTAATCCAAGAACGATCTACAGGGATCTTCCGGCATTGACAGAACTTCTGGGGCTGGACGAGGAGGCGGCCAGTTATCACGAACTGCTTTTATCACGTTATCTGATCTATGATCCTCAGGACGGCAGCCCGCCGCTTCTGTTGCCCATGTATCTTGCTGTGCTGATCCTGATGTCGGCGGCCCTGATCCTGATCATTCATAATTCTTTTGCCGTGTCTATGAATGCGAGAGTCCGGCAGCTTGGAGTACTTTCCAGTATCGGAGCCACGCCGGGACAGATCCGTACCTGTCTTATCCAGGAAGCTTCGGCTCTCTGTATTCTGCCTGTTCTTCTCGGAAATGTACTGGGAATCCTTTTAAGCGCAGGAATCCTTCAGGGGATCAACCGGATAGGAGAAGATATCGCAGGCCGCCATGAGGCTGTTTTTCAATATCATTCTCTGGTCTTTGCAGTTACTTTTTTATCTACAGCCGTAACTGTGTTCATTTCTGCATGGATTCCGGCTTTCCGGCTGAGCAGGCTGTCGCCTCTCCAGGCGGCGAAAGGAAGCGACGAGATAATTCTTTACAGAAAAAAACGTTCACGGATCCTGTCTTTTCTTTTTGGAGTGGAGGGCGAACTGGCCGGAAACGCGCTGAAGGCTCAGAGGAAAGCGCTGCGTACATCTACGCTGTCTCTGACGCTTTCCTTCCTGGGATTTACGATCATGCTGTGCTTCTTTACCCTTTCAGGAATCAGTACGAGACATACTTATTTTGAGCGGTATCAGGATTCCTGGGATATCATGGCAGAGGTGAAAGACACGGAAATCGGGGATTTTTCCGAAACAGGGGAGCTGAAAGCGATTCCGGGAGTCCGGGACTGTGTCGTATATCAAAAGGCAGAGACAGAGGCGGAAATCCCTGTGGACAGTATTTCCGGGGAAGTGAAAGCTCTGGGAGGTCTTGAAACACTGGCAGGAAATGAAGCGAATACGGACAGCGGCACTTATCTGGTGAAAGCGCCGCTGGTGGTGATGGATGATGAAAGCTTTGCCGCGTACTGCCGCCGGATCGGACTGGAGCCGGGGCAGGGAAGTGTTGTCCTGAACCGTATCTGGGACAGTGTGAACAGCAATTTCCGTTACAAAGAGTATATTCCCTTTTTGGATGAGGAGAAAAAGGAAGAGATCCTTTCCGGCATTCCTGTTCTGGGATATACGCAGGAAACTCCGGTTCTGAGAGAAGAGTATGACAATTATTCTCTGGTGCAGTTTATTCCTGTATCTCTGTGGGAGGAGACGCAGGAGAGGACCGGACAGGCAGAAGCGGACGTATATATCCGGATCCTTGGAGAGGAACAGGCAGGGCTTGAAGAACTGGATGCTCTGGAATCCAGCGTAAAAGAAATCCTTGGCGGAAACTATATTGTGGAAACAGAAAACCGTATTCAGGAGAAAACAGACGATGAAGAGATGAGAAAGGGTTATATGATGATCCTGGGCGGCTTCTGCGTCCTTCTGGCGCTGATCGGAATTGCAAATGTGTTTTCCAATACACTGGGATTTCTGCGCCAGAGAAAACGTGAATTTGCCAGATATATGTCTGTGGGAATGACGCCGGGAGAAATGCGGAAGATGTTTGTTGTGGAGGCCATAGTGATCGCCGGCCGTCCGGTTCTGATCACCCTGCCTGCAGCGGCAGTATTCCTTTGGTTTATGATCACTGCCAGTTATCTGAACCCGGCGGAATTTTTTGCAGAAGCGCCAGTGGTTCCTGTCGCCGCCTTTTTCATGATGATTTTTTGTTCTGTGGCTGCGGCGTATTATATCGGCGGCAGAAAAATATTAAAATGTAATCTTTCAGAAGCGCTGCGGGATGAAACACAGATGTAAGAAAGGCAGGGCGGGCGCGATGATAAAAATTGCGATATGTGACGATGAAGAGAATATGGTCATTTTGCAGGAGAAAATCGTCAGGGACTGCCTGAAGGAGCTCGGCATCGGCTGCGAGATCGCTTCCTACACGGCAAGCGCCAACCTTCTTTATGATATCTGTTTCAGTCTCGGCGTTTTACAGACGCAGGCGCCTGGGAGCATCTGGCGGGAGTTTTTCTTGTGCGCGGGATCATGGGCGCTTATGTCTGGATGGAGCGGAAGAAAAACAGAAATAATAAGAGAAATGTTCCGGAGATCCCGGGAACAGACCGTCTGGTTTCAGCAGTTTCTCTTCTTGGCCTTTTCGGAGCGGTCACTTTGTCCCAGCAGCATATCCTTACGCTGGATGAAGATCAGGTAGGGACATGGAGACGGAGATTGCGCAGCTGAAGCAGGAACAGGCGGAGATCCTGGAGCGAGACTACCGGACTCTCAGCAGAACCTACGCAGATAATGCAAAGCTGTACCACGATCTTCACAATCATATTGAAGCAATCTACCAGTGTCTTGTTCAGGGTGATACAGAGGAAGCAGTGAAATACTGCCGGGAATTAAGAGAACCTGTTCAGGAGATCGTCCAGACGATCTGGACGGGGGACAGAGCGGTGGATTATCTTATCAGCAGCAAAATATCTATGGCAGAGCAAAAAGGCATCCGGACAGAAATCAATATCGAATTCCCCCGAAACGCCAATATACGCAGCGTGGATCTTACAGCTATTCTGGGGAATCTTCTGGATAATGCGCTGGAGGCGGCGGAAACCGCAGAAGGCAGGATGCGCTTTTTGAAGCTTACGATCCGGCGGATCAATGCCATGCTCATTATAAAGGCGGAAAACGGCTGCGGCCGGGAGCCTGTGTCCATTAAGGGAGAATGGCAGACAGGAAAGAAAGACGCGGCTTTTCACGGATGGGGTCTGAAAAGTGCCGAGACGGCTGCGGAGCGGTATGAAGGAACCGTCTGTACAGATTATAAAAACGGCGTGTTCCGGGCGGCGGCCCAGTGTTTTGTTTTTATGGAAAACGGCGATCTTTCTGTGCCGGATGGAACAAAGCTGAAAATGGAGGTGCCCTCTGAATTGATTCCTTACTGTCCCTATTGTCATAAACCCATGAGTATGAACCTGCGGGCCGATGAAACCTTTGTGGAAGATGAGGGCTGGCACAAGGCAGCCCGGCGCTACGAGGAGTTTCTCCGTCAGCACGCAGGGCAGCATATCCTGTATCTGGAACTGGGAGTAGGGGGAAACACCCCGGGAATTATCAAGTATCCTTTTTGGCGGATGACGTATCAAAATCCCAAGGCGGTGTATGCCTGCGTCAATCTGGGGGAAGCCTTTGCGCCGGAGGAGATTGCGGAGCGGTCTGTCTGTATCAATGGGGATATTGGAGAGGTGTTAAAACAAGTATAAAACAGCGAATAAGACAATAACTAATCACGTAACTGTTGGCAAGTATATCAGGTATTTGTGTAACGCTTTTGTCTTTTACGATATCGAACGATATGATATTCGCGGAAAGAAATATTTGGGAAGCTCTGAAAAATTTCATCTGTGTGATACAGGTATCCAGTATGCTGTTCCCGGGAGCAGGAATAAGAATGAATGGTGCACGATCCAAAGTTTAGGGATCATCGGGAATTCAGCCGATTGAGCAATTCAATCGGCTGTTTGCTGTAAAGCAGGCGCGGTTTTATTCATATCCGGAATCATCGTAATCTTCCGATCCGTCAGTATCGTCCTCATAAGAATCCCCGGAACTGTCAGAGTTTTCTTCTCCTCCGGCGCTGTTCTGGCTGTTTTCCGCCTGTTCCTGGAAGTACTGATCCGCAGTAACGGACCAGACATCTTCCACGATATTTCCACTGGAATCATACATATTCATTTCATAGTCAAAGCTTACATCCAGAAGATCTGTATTTGTAGAAGGTTCCACATTTATAGACATGATCTCCTTAAACTTTGCCTGAAGATTGGCAAGGGTGAATTCATCGCCGATGATCTCTCGCACACTGTGCTGGGAGGCCAGCTCTTCCGTATAGTCTTCCAGCATGTAGGGCCCGTATTCGCCGGTATCGTGATTATAATGCATAACAAGAGGCTTTATTTCCGGATCCAGGATCTGAACGGTGGATTCTCCCTTCAGAGTGGATTTCTGGATGGTAAACCCGGCCATGCCGCCAAGGAGCCCGGTAAGAGACTCCTGAGTGGAGACGAAATTTCCTACAGAATAGAAAATCAGCATTTCATTTCCGTTATCGTCCGACAGCCAGCCGTAGGGCTGAAGGATATGGGGATGTCCGCCGATCACTACGTCTACGCCCTGCTCCATAAGGAAAACGGCCCATTCTTTTTCGTATTCGGTAGGCATGGCCTCATCTTCGCGGCCCCACTGTGCCACAAAGACTACGCAGTCGCTGATTTCCTTCGCCTTGGCTACCATGGAAGCTATCTTTTCGCGGTCAAAAATGTCGATCATGTATTCCCGGCCTTCTCCGGCACCGGAATTATTTGTTCCGTATACATAATTAAGAAACGCGATGGTAATTCCATTGACTTCCAGGGTCTTTACTGTGTCCGCATCTTCCTGAGTGGGATGGATTCCGAGAACGGGAATCTCCGGATAATTGGTTTCCCAGAAGTTCAGAGTCTGCGCCATATAATCATAGCCATAGTCGTCAACGTGGTTGGTGGCGGATTCGATCACATCAAACCCGGCTTTGACCAGAGCGTCTCCTACTTCTGTAGGCGTTGCAAAAGCAGGATAGCCGCTTACCGCATCGTGGTCGGTGGTAAGGACGGTTTCCTGATCGACCATAGCTACGTCCGCAGCCTGGATCTCATCCAGGACGTTGGTATAAATATGATCGTAATTCCATTCTCCGGAATCGTTTTCCCCGCTTAAGATCAGATTGTCATGGTAAAGGTTGTCGCCTACGGCAATAACAGAGGCGGTAGTTACCTCCGGCGTATTGGCTGCAAGCTCCGCCGCGGCCTTTTCTTCCTCCTGTTTTCTGGCGGCTTCCTCCTGGGGTTTTTGGATCAGGATAGTGTCAAGCTGCTGAAAAAAGAGAACAAGAAGAATAAGTACTGCCACAGAACAGAGAAGGGCGATCCTGGAATTGTTTTTCTCTTTATAGTTTAACGGTATATTCTGATTTTTTTTCATAATATAGTCCTTTGGCTGTATTTCCGGTTCTTTCCTTTGGGACGGGAAGCCCCGGAAGAGATGTATACTAACGCTGTGTTCTGTACTATTATAGCAAATCGGATTGTTTATGCAAAGAATTTGTTAAAAAAAATACTTTGATTTTCAAAGTAATTAGGAGTATAATCTCAGTATCAGATAAACAGGAAGGAGGATAGCCATGAATTCATATGAGACAATAAACGACGTACTGGTAAAACTGTTCAAGGAAATTATGGGAATTGAAGAAAAAGCGCTGATCACCTCTGAGTATAAAGACATTTCTGTGAATGATATGCATGTAATCGAAGCCATAGGCATAGATGAGAAAAAAAATATGTCGGCTGTGGCCCGTGAGCTTTCCGTAACGGTAGGCACCGTTACTATCGCGATCAATAATCTTGTAAAAAAGGGTTATGTAAAGCGTGTGCGCAGCGAAAAAGACAGGAGGATCGTTCTGGTTTCTCTTTCAGAGAAGGGAGAGAAAGCATACAACCATCACCGCATGTTCCATGATAGAATGGTTCTGGCAGTGCTGGAGGGTCTTGACAAAGAGGAAACGGAAGTTCTGATGAAGGTACTGGAAAACCTGCAGAACTTTTTCCGGAGCTATGAGGACGGCCGGGGGCAATGAAGCGCCTCCGGCTGTCTGGCTTTAGGCATATTGTCAGCTCATATATTTTTCCAATACAGGAAACTGTACAGGTCCGATTTCCAGTATTTGTCTGTGAAATTCCTTCAGGTCAAAATCATCTCCCAGTGTACTTTCCTGTTCTTTTTTCAGATCGAGAAAATTCAGATATCCCCAATAGTATTTCAGATAGTTGGCAGGTGTTTCCACAATGTACTGGTATATTTCAGCGGTAACGGAAGCGTCGGTGATACCCATGGAGTTCAGCAGGCGTTCCGTGGCAGTCTGCGTCCAGCCCTGATAGTGGATGCCGATATCCATAAGAGAATAGAGACACAAATTGACGCTGCGGTTCAGCCACGCAAGGCTGGTGAGATCCGCCGCGGCGCTGTCATTCATAAAATCCGCCGCGTACCGATAGGCATAAGATTCAATATAGGTAGCCCAGCCTTCTACATAGCCGCTTGAGGAGAAAAGGTATCTTATGTCGTCAGGACGGCAGGAGGCGAAATAGACAGTCTGGTACAGATGTCCCGGGAATCCCTCATGGGCAAGAGTGGTAAAAAGTTCCAGGTTGGAGCCGGAGCTGGAACGGTTGATATAGATCACATTGGGACTTCCGGTATCCAGAGGCGGGGTAAGGTAAAAAGCAGGACTTAAATAATCCTCCATGGATTCATGTACATAACGCACCTCGTAGTCGGTTTCCCCAAGCGCGGGAAAATCCTTTCGGATACTCTGGCTGAGGGTTTCCAGGGCGTTCTGAGGAGAAATGGAGGAAAGATCCGTTCCGTCAGTCAGCTTCCGGAGAAGGGAAGGCTGTTCTTTCAGCATAAGCTGAATAGTTTTCAGATCTTCTTCCAATTGGGAAACAAGACGCCGGCGGAGCCGGTCTACAGAAACATAGGATCCCACCTGACTTTTCAGAAGGTATTCATAATATTCCTGCCCTCCCGGAAAATGTGCCAGTCCCCGGCTGGACACTCCGGATCCTTTCAGGGACTCCAGTCCGGCTATAAGCTTCTGGTAGGCGGGGATCACCTTATTCAAAAGAATATTTTTATGCTGTTCTTTCAGCTCCTTTTGATCTTCCGGAGAAAATTTTCCGTAGTCTTTAAGTTTTTCGCTGAAAACCTCCAGCATGTAATTGGATTCTGGATCCTGGATAAAGGCCCTGCACTGTTCCAGAATCCTTTCCAGCGTTTTGTCGCTCATAAAAAGACCTGCCGCGGCTTTTTCTTCCTCAAACTGGAGAATGCTGTCAAAATAAGGTTCAATGGAGGTGAGAAGGTTCAGATAATCGGAAATATCCTGATCCTCATAAAAGGCATACTCAGCCAGAAGGACAGGAAGCTGGGCCTGGATCCCAAGGCTGGGGGAAAGCATTTCCTCCAGAAGCTCCTGGCCCTTGAGAGAAAGCCGGGTGTCAAAACAGAGCAGGAGCATGTCAAGGGTAAGCTGGTTTTCGCGGGAAAGTCTGGAATAAGAAAATGATTTCAGTTTACTGATATAGTCCCGGCAAAGCCGGTATGTATCCGTCATATCAGAAGTTACCGTTCCAAGAGTGGGAGCGGGACGGTCGATATTTTTCTCCTCCGGATGGGCGAGGGAATAGTGAAATGAAAGCAGACTGCCGGATACTTCTTCCTGAAAAATTTTCCGGGTAAAGGAACGGAATTTTCCATCCTCGGACCAGACGTGATTTGTAAAGTAACCGATCCCGGTTCCTGCCAGAAGGGTCAGACATAAAAGAAGGGTTATGAGTATAGGCTTCCTGCATTTACGGAATGATAAAGACATACAGACCTCAGAAGCTGGTGTTTATATAATCATATTGGAAAAGGGAGAGTTCTATGCTAAACTGATAAAAGAGAAAAGATGATTTTATGTGCAAAATAATAAAAACGAAACAAAAGCGGAAAAGGAGGAACTATGGCGGAAATATATGATTTAGTCATTCTGGGCGCCGGACCGGCCGGTATCTGTGCCGCTGTTTACGCTGCCAGAGGAAAGCTGGAGACGCTCTGGCTGGAGAAAAAATTCGTGCAGGGAGGTCAGATCGTCAATACCTATGAGGTGGACAATTATCCGGGGATGCCGGGAATAAACGGTATGGAACTTGGAGAAGCTATGGCAGCCCATGCGGAAAAGCTGGGTCTTGCTCCCGTAAGAGAGACAGTTGTCTCTTTAAAGGATGAGGGGAAAGTAAAGGTCATCCGCACAGAAGACAATGAATACAGGGCAAAAACGGTGATCCTGGCTATGGGAGCGGAGCACAGAACTCTGGGGATCCCGGGAGAAGAAGGGCTGAGCGGTATGGGCGTATCCTACTGCGCTACCTGTGACGGAGCTTTTTTCCAGAGCGGTACTGTTGCCGTGGTAGGAGGCGGAAATGTAGCGGCCGAGGATGCTATTCTGCTTGCCAGGTCCTGCAAAAAGGTATATGTAATCCACCGGAGAGATCAGCTCCGGGCGGAAAAGATCCTTCAGGAGCGGCTGTTTGCCTGCGAAAATGTGGAAATCATATGGGATACGGTCCCTGTTTCTGTGGAAGGAAAGGATCAGGTGGAGTCCTTACGGATACGCCAGGTGAAGACAGGAGAGGAGAGGATCCTTCCTCTGGACGGAGTATTTATTGCGGTGGGAATTACCCCGAACTCTGAACTGATAAGAGGCGTAACAGAGCTGGACGAAGGGGGATACATCAAAGCAGGAGAAGACGGAGTTACCAGTGCGCCCGGCTTTTTTGCCGCAGGGGACATACGGACAAAACAACTCCGCCAGATAGTTACTGCGGTATCTGACGGAGCAAACGCTGTGGCTTCGGTACAGAGATATCTGATGGAAACAGAGGCGCAGAATCTTTCCGGGCAGTTTTAGTGCCCGGACGTAGCTTTGAGGCCGATAATGCCGATCAGCAAAAGAGCTGCGAAAACAAGGCGGGCAGGCGAAAGTGATTCCTTAAAAAGAACAATGCCTACGATGACGGCTCCCAGCGCTCCTATGCCGGTCCAGACGGCGTAGGAGGTTCCAAGCGGGAGCTGTTTTGTGGCCTGAGCAAGAAACAGAAAACTTAAGATCATGCCTCCTACTGTAAGAACAGAGAACTTAAGCACACTGAAGCCCTCGGAGAGCTTCAGACAGGTAGACCAGAACACTTCCAGAAGTCCTGCGAAAAATAAAAAAATCCATTCCATTTTAATACACATCCTTTCTGCCGTCCAAAAGAAAAAGCGTTAATTTGTATCTACAAAGGCCTAATGATACAAAATCAACGCTTATTTACCCGGCGGCAAGTTCTGATATTTTTTTCGGTTCTAAATCTATCAGCTTTTTTTGAAGGTGTCAAGTATCTTTTGACGAATCCCTTTACTTTAGACGGAAATGCGGAAAAGAGGAACGAAGGCTTCCATTAAGTACCTCCGGATCTTTGAAAATTCATATGACTGATTTGACAGCAAGAGGCGGCTGTGCTAAGATAGGCAACTGCATGTAAAAAAATTGCCGGCATTTCGGCATATGAAGGAAAAGAAAAGGAGATATATGAAGAAAAAATTAAGTTTGATCATATTATTATGTATCGGTATTGGCGCTCCGGCCCAGGCGGGAGCAGAAGCGGCAGACTTAGGCGGCGGCATCCGGAAAGAGGCTCTTTTTGCGGAAAAAGAAACAGAGACTGACGGCGAAAATACAAAGATCAGCGAGATTGCCGGCAGGATCCTGGAACATGCCACAGAACAGGCGCAGGAATATCAGGAGATGAAGGACGAGGCGCAGAAAGCGGAAGTCCAGAAAAGAGCCATGGAAATAAAAAAGGAAACAGATCAGATCCGCAGAAAGGCGAAAGCGAAGGCGGCCCGTCAAAAAGAAGAGAAGCGTATGGCGCTGCGGAATAAAGTTGTGGATTTCGCACTGCAGTTTGAGGGAAATCCCTATGTGTACGGAGGAACCAGCCTTACGAAAGGCGCCGACTGTTCGGGCTTTGTGATGTCGGTGTTCAAAGAATTCGGCTACAGCCTTCCGAGAGTCGCAGGCGCTCAGTATGAGGCTTCACGAAAAAAGGATATCAGTCAGATAGAGACAGGGGATCTGGTATTTTACGGCTCAGGCGCTATCAGCCATGTGGCCCTGTATATCGGGGACGGAAAAATCATCCATGCCAGCACCTCTGCATCGGGAATCAAAATCTCGGATTATGATTACGAAAGGCCGGCTGGTGTCGGAACTTATCTGAAATAATCGAAGTTTAGGCAGATTGCACAAAGCCTGTCGGAATATGTGGATTGTACAGATTTTTATACAAGAGTTTTCCACATTCAAAAAACGTGGAAAACCTTATAGAATCAAGTTATGCACAAAGTTATCCACATTATCCACATGAAAAGGATGTGGATGAATGGATTTACATAAAAAATTAAAAAACGAATGTTTTGGTGAAAAATCATAAAATTGCATAATGCGACAAAAAATCCGAAAAATCTATTGACATTTTAGAAGTGAAAATATTGTATAATATTTCCCCTATAAGAACAAATTTGATGTTTGAAAATGAAATTATCAGATAATATTGCAAGGTGTCGAAGGCGCGCAGAAGATTGCTGATGTAAAGAAAAAAACTTCCCGACAGACGCCGGAATCATAACTGATCCGGCAGCATGCGGGAAGTTTCTTTTTTGGAAATATGTTAGGAGGAGCCAAGTTTCATCCTCTTGATCACCTTCAGTCTTGTAAACTCTTCGCGCTCTTTCTCTTCCAGAGCATTTTGGATCTCTTTTGTGAGCGCCTCATATTTGGGTATAGTGATATTTTTCAGAGCATTGGCCCGCTTCTGGGTTTTTTTGATATTGGCAGCCAGACGTATGGCTGCGTTTTCGATCATAGAAAGCCGTATGGAAAGCTCTTTCACTTTTTCAAACGCCGCCTTTGCCTGATCCAGCGACATTTTTGTACTGTAGTAGGCATAGGTGGGCACGTTGCTTTTGGCGTCATATTCCACAAGAGGGATCTCCGTTCCCATGACGCTGCGGGTTTTGATCCGGATGGAGTTTTCCACCGGGACAGTATAGGCGATCTGCTGTACAAAAGCAATGCCGATCTCCATGTTGGCTTTCTGGAGAGCTGCGTAGGCAGTGCGGAAAGTCTGATCGATCTGGGCCTGGATATCCTTTGCCTGGTCGATTAGTTCCATCATTTCCCGTATCAGGATGTTCCGTTTCTTGTCCATCAGCTCAAAGCCCTGGCGGGAAAGAGCCAGAGAATTTTTCGCCAGTATTAAATTTCCTTTTGTAGGGAAGGTATTCGGATCCATGAAATCACCTCCTGGATATCTGCGGCCTACCGTACCGTTTCTTTATAATATTTGTTGAGAATTTTTGTATCAATACGGTCGAGTTCTTCTTTGGGAAGCAGTCCCAGGAGCTCCCAGCCTTTGTCCAGCGTCTCCGTAATGCTGCGGTTTTCTGTCTCGGACTGCCCGATAAATTCTTCCTCAAAAGCTTTTCCGAACACCAGATAGCGCTTATCCATAGGAGAAAGCTCATCCTCGCCGATAACGGAAGCCAGCGCTCTTGCGTCGCCGACCTTGGCATAGCAGGAAAAAAGCTGATTTGCCACATCCTGATGATCTTCTCTGGTAAAGCCTTCTCCGATACCGTCCTTCATCAGACGGGAAAGAGACGGAAGCACGCTTACCGGGGGATAAATAGCCTGCCCGTGAAGCTGACGGTCAAGTACGATCTGCCCCTCGGTAATATATCCGGTAAGGTCGGGGATGGGATGTGTGATATCGTCGTTGGGCATGGTCAGGATCGGGATCTGCGTTACCGAACCGGTACCGCCCCGGACAATGCCCGCCCGCTCATAAAGAGTGGCAAGTTCACTGTAAAGATATCCCGGATAGCCTTTACGGGAGGGAATTTCGCCTTTGGAGGAGGAAACCTCGCGCATGGCCTCGCAGAAGGAAGTGATATCCGTCAGGATGACCAGGATGTGCATCCCTTTTTCAAAAGCAAGGTATTCCGCCGCGGTAAGGGCGATCTTAGGCGTCAGAAGACGTTCTACCACAGGATCGTTGGCCAGATTCAGAAACATGACAACATGGTCGGAAGCGCCGCTTTCTTCAAAGGTGCGGCGGAAAAATTCCGCAACGTCATATTTTACGCCCATAGCTGCAAAAACGATAGCGAAGTTCTCGTCAGAATCGCCTCCCAGGGAAGCCTGCTGCACGATCTGGGCGGCCAGCTTATCGTGAGGAAGACCGTTTCCGGAGAAAATAGGGAGCTTCTGCCCGCGGATCAGAGTGGTGAGTCCGTCGATGGCGGAAATTCCGGTATTGATATAATTTCGGGGATATTCTCTTGTAACGGGATTCAGAGGAAGGCCGTTGATATTCAGGCTGACCTCCGGCGTAATGTCTCCAAGCCCGTCTATAGGCTGACCGATACCGTTAAAAGTACGGCCCAGGATTTCCGGAGAGAGTCCGATCTCCATGGGATGTCCTGTAAGTCTTGTATGAGTATTGCTTAAAGACATGCCGTCGGTTCCCTCAAACACCTGGATCACAGCCTTGTCTTCATAAATCTCGATGATACGGCCGATCTTTTGGGTTCCGTCGTTCATGTGAAACTCAACGATTTCTTCAAAGGAAGCGTTTTTCACTCCTTCCAGAACCACCAGAGGGCCGTTTATTTCGCTTAATCCCAAATATTCGATTGCCATATAAACCATTCCTCCTGTCAGCCGTTTTTCTCTAATACTTTGTCATAAAATTCGTCAATGTCTTTGCGGTACTGTTCAAAGCGGTCCAGTTCTTTATTTGGAACATCATATTTAATAGAAATGATACGCTCAAAAATATTGTCCTCTTTCAGAACGGAAACCGGCATTCCGCGGTTTACCAGCGCCCGGGACTTCTCATAGAGATACAAAATGATCTCCATCATCTGGAACTGCTTTTCCATGGGAACACAGGTGTCCTCCTCGTGGAAAGCGTTCTGCTGCAGAAAGCCGAGGCGGATCACTCTGGCGATCTCCAGCGTAAGCTTCTGATCGTCAGGCAGCACGTCGCTTCCGATAAGCTTTACGATTTCCATAAGAGAACTTTCCTGATTCAGGATCGCCATGATCTGATTCCTGTCCGATACAAATTTAGGCGATACATTTTTGCGGTACCAGGGGGAGAGATCCTCCAGATATTCGCTGTAGCTGGTCAGCCAGTGGATCGCCGGGAAGTGGCGGGCATAGGCCAGAGATTTATCCAGTCCCCAGAAACAACGGACAAAACGTTTTGTATTCTGGGTGACAGGTTCTGAGAAATCGCCGCCCTGAGGAGAAACCGCGCCGATGATGGTGACGGATCCCTCTGTACCGTTCAGGTTCTGCATCATTCCGGCTCTTTCGTAAAAGGCAGAAAGCCGGGAAGCCAGATATGCGGGGAAGCCTTCCTCCGCAGGCATTTCCTCCAGACGGCCGGAAAGTTCACGGAGAGCCTCTGCCCACCGGGAAGTGGAATCGGCCATGATGGCTACGTCATAGCCCATATCGCGGTAGTATTCCGCCAGAGTCACCCCTGTATAGATAGACGCCTCGCGGGCGGCTACAGGCATATTGGAGGTGTTTGCGATCAGTGCGGTACGATCCATCATCAGATTGCCGGATTTCGGGTCGATCAGTTTGGAAAAATCCTCCAGAACCTGTGTCATTTCATTGCCTCGCTCACCGCAGCCGATATAAATGATAATGTCGGCGTCGGACCATTTTGCGATCTGGTGCTGGGTCATGGTCTTTCCGGTACCGAAGCCGCCGGGCACTGCTGCAGTGCCTCCCTTCGCAATGGGGAAAAGAGTATCCAGTATACGCTGCCCTGTGATAAGGGGGAT
>DWVA01000197.1 GCA_019120475.1 Candidatus Blautia intestinipullorum
AGTAAACACTGCCTGAAATTTTTTCCGGCTGCGGTGTTCCTTTATATAAAGTTCTGTAGTCAGAGGCGCGAAGCCCGCCTCCAGATAATGTTTCAGGATCTCCTGCACCATGGCGTCCTCGTCCTCTTTTAAAACAACCCGGAAACGCTTTTTGCTGAGGCAGCCGTTTTCTTCTTTTATCACTTTCTCTTCCTTCAGCACAGAAAAAATCTCATCCGCTCTTCTGCTGTCCGCAATCCCCAGGCGGCTCCGCGCCTCCTCGATCCCCATTCCCTCTTTCAGAGGGTAGGCTTTATGAAATTCATCCAGGAATCTTTCTGTTTTTTTCCGATAATATTCAAATTCTCTCCTGTGGATATAGAGGTTTTCATTAAGTTTTACCAGGCGCTTCTTTTCTTTCAGCTTCAGGGCGGCGTTTTTCAGGCTGGAACGGTCCAGCGAGCTTCTCAGCGCCAGCTCCTCCAGGGTGCAGAAACATCCCCATTGTTCCAAAGCGGAGATTTCTAACTGTTCTTCCTGCGTTCCTTTTTCCTTAATACGGAAGGCTTCTAATACTGCCTCGTCTTTTCTCCGGTGTTTTCCGGGACAGGCGTCCAGCACCACGCCTCCTCCGATGGTTTCCGCCGGAGAGTAAAAACGGATCACAAAACGGTCGCCTTTACGAAGGACTGTTTCCTCCTCCAAACGAAGCTGCACATAACAGCTTTCTCCTGCCTTCAGCTCCTCACGGTCCAGAAGGACCGCTTTGCCCAAAAGCTCCCGGGTTCCGTGATAGATATGCACCCTGCTCCCGTTTTTTACGGTGCGGTCCGTATGACGCAGCATTGTAAGAAGCACGTCCGCCATCCGCGTGGGGAAAAGGCTTCCTTTTGAGGCCAGCACATCTCCCCGGAAAACCTCCTCCTTTGTCCGGTCCGGAAGATTTACCGCCGCTCTCTGGCCGGCGAAGGCTGTCTCCTCCGGCTGTCCGTGGACCTGGATGCTCCGGATCTTCACAGGGCGGTTTTCAGGATAAAGGACAACCTCCTGGTCCTTCCTGATCTTTCCTTCGGAAAGCGTTCCTGTAACAACAGTGCCGAATCCTTTCATGGTAAATACGCGGTCTATGGGAAGCCGGAAATGGGGTCCCTCTTTCCTTGGGGGAAGCTCCCGGTATATTTCATACAGTGTTTCCTTCAGGACGTCCAGTCCCTGGTTTTTATATACAGACACAGGAACCACAGGGGCGTTTTCCAGAAAAGTATCCTTTACAAGTTCTCTGACGTCCTCTTCCACAAGAGCCACAAGCTCCGGATCCGCCAGATCCGTCTTGGTGATGACGATCACTCCGTGGCGGATTCCAAGAATAGAAAGGATGTCCAGATGTTCCACTGTCTGGGGCATCACGCCTTCGTCCGCCGCCACCACAAGCATCACAAGATCCATGCCCCCTGCTCCCGCCAGCATGTTTTTTACAAATTTTTCATGTCCGGGCACATCTACGATCCCTACTCTGCCGCCATCCGGAAAATCCATCCAGGCAAAACCAAGCTCAATGGTAATGCCTCGCTTTTTTTCTTCTTTCAAACGGTCTGTGTCAATTCCCGTCAATGCCTGGATCAGGCAGGTCTTTCCATGATCCACATGACCCGCCGTACCGATAATTCCATATCTCATAGCCTTAACCTCGTATAAGGGTTTGTCTGCCCCTTATTCTACCACACTCGCCAAAGGACGTAAAGCAGAGGACCGGATCACACAGACGATTCCGGAACAAAAACACCTGGAAACCGGCGAGACTGCGCCGGTTTCCTGACGCAGCATCCCCTCCCAGGTGTTTTATCGTTCGTCATTTTAACTTTTTTCGGTTCTGTTCATCCGCTGTTTATTTGATACAGTAAGTCGTATGGAGCAAATGGTGGGCAATATGGCTGTTGGGTTCCTCCAGAAACTCCTCGTAAATCTTCTTTATAGCCGGATTTTCGTGGGATTTCCTGTATGGAAGCTCTCTGTCATGGGCAAAGATAGCCTCTCTTCTGGCAGCGTACGCTTCCGCCTGGTCGGTGTCCATCAGCATCTTGGGCTGCCCGCCGCCGCTGACGCATCCTTCCGGACAGGTCATGACTTCAATAAAATGAAGATCCAGGGTGCCGTTCTTCACAGCCTCCAGCACAGGGATCACATTTTTCAGTCCGGTGACAACACCTACTTTCAGATTCAGATCCCCGACTTTCAGGGTAGAAGTACGGAAGCCTTCTGTTCCGCGCACTGCCGTTACCTCCACATCAGGGATCGGCTGTCCTGTTACCAGCTCGTATCCGGTACGGATCGCCGCCTCCATTACGCCGCCCGTAACACCGAAGATCGTTCCGGCACCGGTATAAAGCCCCAGAGGCTGGTCGAAATCCATCTCTTCCAGACTGTTCCAGTCAATTCCCATATCACGGATCAGCCATGCCAGATCTCTGGTGGTGATCGCCACATCCACGTCCTGATAACCGCTGTCTTTCATTTCCGGACGGCTGCACTCAAACTCCTTGCAGGTGCAGGGCATCACGGAGACACTGTAGATGTCGGCTCCTGTTTTTCCTTCAAGCTGGGCCCCGTATGTCTTAAAAATGGCTCCGCCGATCTGCTGGGGGCTTTTCGCGGAAGAAAGGTGATCCTTCAGCTCCGGATAATTATTCTCCAGGAATTTCACCCACGCGGGACAGCAGGAGGTAAACATGGGAAGAACGCCGCCTTCTGTGATCCGTTTTACCAGTTCCGTTCCTTCCTCCATGATCGTCACGTCCGCCGGGAAATTGGTGTCATATACTCTGTCAAAGCCCAGCGCATGAAGGGCGGCGGAAAGTTTTCCCGGAGTAAGAGAACCAAGTTCTTCGCCGAATTCCTCCGCGATGGCTACCCGGACTGCAGGCGCGCACTGGACGATGGTAAACTTCTCTTTATCCGCAAGGGCTGCCTTTACTTTATCTACATTGCAGACTGCATGGGCGGCGAATAACGGCTCCTGTACGCAGTCCGGAATATGTCTTTCTTTTTTTACTCTTTCATAAGCGTCTTTACCATGGGTCAGTACAGACACATAGGATTTGCATTTCTGCACGCACTGGCCGCATCTGACGCAGCGGCTCTCATCAATAGTCTGAGGCTGTCCCTGCTCTCCTACTATGGCATAGGCAGGACAGACCTCTGCGCACTCACGGCAGCCGGTACAAAGATTCTTATCTATTTCTACTATCATGAATTCTGTCCTCCCTTATCTCCAGTTTTTCGTCAGGAGCAGAGCTTCTGCCGCCTTAATGTTTTTTTCTTCCCGTTCCGCTTCCGGATCCACCAGACGAAGAGCCTGGTGCGGACAGACGCGGACACAGGCGGGACCGCCCTCGATGCCGGCGCAGAGATCGCACTTGGAGGCGAAAACCTTGGTTTCCTCTCCCATGGGCTGAGCCACAAGCTTTCCATCCTTTGCGTAAGGAAGCAGCGCGATGGCGCCGAAAGGACATGCCTGCATACAGTCTTTGCAGCCGATGCATTTCTCCGCGTCCACGATCACCTGATGGTCGATGCGGCTGATCGCTCCCTTTGTACAGGCGTTCAGACAGGGAGCGTCCTCGCAGTGCTTGCACTGGATCGGCATACAGCCCTCTTCAAATTTCGTCAGAAATAATCTGGGCGCAACAGGAACCGACACAGTTCCCACAGTTTTTCCTACGTGATTGCTCTCACGGTTATGAACGGTAAAGCAGGCCAGTTCGCATGCTCTGCAGCCTGTACATTTTGTACTGTCACCCACTACGAAGCAACCTAATTCCTTTTTCATGATCCTGTCCTCCTATTCCTGTGGATGATTCTCTTTGAATGTATTTCTGGCTGTTTCCGCCCGCTTGCGTTCCATGGCGGTTTCAAGATCCTCCTCCGTGATAAGAGTAAGAGCCTCTGTCGGGCAGACTCTCACGCAGGCCGGACCGCCTGGCAGCCCGTAGCACAGGTCGCATTTATTGGCAGTTTTTTTCAAGGTTCCGTCCGCCTGGATATGGCCTTTTCTTTCCGTCATATTGATGGCGCCGAAAGGACAGGCGTCCATACAGGATTTGCAGCCCATACATTTGTCCTGGTCTATGATCACACAGTGATCCTTCTGGGAAATGGCTCCCACCGGACAGACAGCCATACAGGCCGGATTTTCACAGTGCTTGCACTGTACCGGAACGCTGAGGCGCACAGTCCTCACCACATGAAGTCTCGGATTAAAATCATAGGAATCCGGATCCACTTCAAAAATACGCTTTCCCTCATGGGCGACTACGCATCCGATCATGCAGGTGCGGCATCCGATACAGAGATCAGGGTTTCCCTTCACAAAGTAATTCATGCTTCCGCCCCCTTTCCCGTATCAATTCCCATCTGGGCGCGGATATCGTCGTAAAGCTCCATTACATGGCGCTCCGCCCACTCCTGGTCTTCGATCTTTTCTACGCGGCAGGCGCAGTATTTGTACTCCGGCGTGTTACTGATGGGGTCGAGCTTGGCCGTTGTCAGCTCGTTGCAGGCTCCGATCCACCACTGATAAGTCATATAGGTGGCTCCCGGCTCCACACGGTCTGTAGGCAGGCATCTTGTGATGCAGTATCCTCTCTTGGAAAGGATTTTCACCAGCTCGCCTTTTTTCAGGCCCATGCGCTCACAGTCGCCGGTATTCATCTGCACCCATCCGGGTTCATCTTCCAGATTGCGCAGGGTACGGCAGTTTCCTGTCATAGTACGCACAGAATAATGCCCTACTTCCCTGACAGTGGAAAGCGTCATCGGATACTGGTCGTTTTCCAGCTCCACAGGCGGATGCCAGTCTGTTCCATAGAACAGCGCCTTATGATCCTTTGTTCCGAAAATGCCGTCTTTGTGAAGATAAGGCGTACCCTTGTCTTCCATGGACTTGTCGCGGCAGGGCCACTGTACGCAGCCGTATTTTTCGATCTTTTCGTAGGTAGCTCCCTTAAAGCTTGGACAGAGATCGATCATTTCGTTCCAGATTTCCTCTGTATTTTTATAATTCATAGGATATCCCATAGCTGTGGAAATCTCCGCGATGATCTGCCAGTCAGGCTTTACATCGCCCTCCGGCTCAATAAGCTTTCTCACTCTCTGGAATCCTCTGTCCGCGCAGGTATAGATACCTTCGTTTTCTCCCCAGGCCGCAGCCGGAAGGATCACGTCCGCATAAAGACCTGTCTTGTTCATATAGATATCCTGCATTACCACAAAGTCGCACTTGTCCAGAGCTTCTCTGACTTCCGCAAGATCCGGATCCGACTGGGCCGGATCCTCGCCGAATATGTAGTACGCATGGATACGTTTCTTCTCGTCTTTCTCATGAAGGATCCTGTGGGGCACATGAGTAATGGGACATCCGATCTCACTTGGAAGGGATACGCCCCAGGCTTTTTCAAATTTGGCCCTTGCTTCCGGATCCGTCACATTCTGATATCCGGGATAGGAATTCGGCAGAGCTCCCATATCGCAGGCGCCCTGAACGTTATTCTGTCCGCGGACAGGGCCGATACCCATTGCCGGGCCTCCGAAATTGCCTGTCATAAGAGCCAGGTTCGCCAGACCCTTCACTACGTCTACCGCCTGGGTAAACTGACAGACGCCCATGCCGTAAAGAATCATGGCGGGCTTGGTGGTGGCGTACATTCTCGCAGCCTTACGGATCGTTTCCGCAGGAATGTGAGTGATAGGCTCCGCATATTCAGGAGTATATTTCTCGATCACTTTCAGGAATTCCTCAAAGCCTTTTGTGTGTTCCTCAATAAATTTCGTATCCGCCAGACCTTCCTTCCAGATCACATTCGCCATAGCGTTTACCAGGGCAAGGTTGGAACCGCCCTTGAGCTGGAGATGAATGTCTGAGATACGGGCGGTCTCCGTCACACGGGGATCCGCACAGATAATCTTCATTCCCTTCTGCCGTCCGCGGACAATACGTCTCGCGACGATAGGATGGGAATCCGCTCCGTTATAGCCGAAGCAAAGCAAACAGCCTGCATCCTCGATCTCCGGGATGCCCATGGACATTGCGCCTGAACCTAAAGAATACAGTAGACCCGCTACCGAAGGCGCATGTCATATTCGGGCGCAGTGATCGACATTGTTGGTGCCGATGCACGCGCGCATAAATTTCTGCATCAGGTAATTGGCCTCGTTGCCCGCGCCTCTGGCGGAGCCTGTTCCCATAATGGAATCCGGGCCGTATTTCTCCTTGATCTCTCCAAGACGTTTTGCCACATAAGAAATGGCCTCCTGCCAGGATACCTCCTGAAGAGGCGCTTTCTTTCCCCCTTTTCGGATCATCGGCTTGCGCAGACGCTTGGTAAGTATCTGGGGATCGTTAAGATAATCCCAGCCGTAATGACCTTTCAGGCAGAGAGTTCCGTCATTTGTCCTGCCCTTGGCAGGCACTGCTTCTACGATCTTATTCGCATCGGAATCGACCGTAAACATTATCTGACAGCCCGCTCCGCAGTACGGACAGGTTGTCTGAACCTGTTTTAAAGCCATGAATGTTCCTCCTCCCGCTACATTTTTCTATTCGTTTTTATTTTAACATTGATGCTTTTTCTCAGCAAGGAAAAAGCAGTAGTTTCTTATATTTTTTTCTGTTTTTTATATTTTTCTATCCTCTTCTGAAGAATATCGGCGCATTTTCCGATATCTTCCAGACCTACGGACGGAATTCCGGCAATTTTTATCCCGGTGTCCGTCACCAGAGCAAGAAGCGTGGCGGGATCGCAGACACTTTCCTTTGAAATTTCTCCGCGGACGATCTCAAATTTGGGATACCCGGAACCTTTCAGACCTTCGGCAAGTATCACATCCGCCTCCGGAAAAAGCTTTGCAAGCTCTTCCGGACTGCTGTCCGGCTGTTCCTTCACCGCCATCCATCTGCTTCCGGAAAAAATACAGGTTCCGAAAGCTCCCGCCTGCCGGAGCCGGAAGGTATCTGTTCCTTCTGTATCTGCCTGAAATTCATGTCCGTCATGTTTGAGCACTGCCGTACGGTATCCTCTTTTTTTCAGTTCCGGGATCAGCTTTTCCAGAAAAGTCGTCTTGCCGGAGTTTTTCACGCCGCTGACTGCGGCAATATACGGTCTTACAGCATCCACACCGTCACCTTCTCTCCCCCTTTGATACCTTCTGTTCCGGCGGGAATATCCAGAAGGCAGTTGCAGCCCCTGAGGGTACCGATGGCCCCTGAGGAGTAGATCCCCTGGGGAAAGGATACGTTTCCGTCTTTATAAACCGCCCTGACGAAACGCCGCACCCGGCTTTTTTTCTGAAAGTCCCCTTCCATTATCCCCTGCCTTTTTTCCATCAGACAGGTTTCATCTCCCGTCATTTTCGCCAGCATAGGGCGGAACAGAAGCTCCAGGTTTGCCATGGCTCCAAAGGGATTCCCTGACAGGGAAAGAATGCAGGTATCGTGATATACAGAAAAAATCGTAGGCATGCCGGGCTGGAGCCTGATCCTCCAGAACACCTTCTCCGCTCCCAGCTTTTTCAGCGCGCCGTGGAGGATATCCTTTTTTCCCACAGAAACTCCTCCTGTAGTAAGGATCACGTCCGCATCCTTTGCGGCTTCTTGAAGAGCTTCGGCAAGTTCCTCTTCACTGTCCGGCTGGTGAAGGACGGATCTCGGCAGGATTCCCAGTTCCCTCAGCCGGGAGGATACCATCATTCCGTTGGAATCATAAATTTTCCCCGGCTTCAAAGGACGCCCCGGAGGACACAGTTCGTCTCCAGTGGTAAAGACTCTGACCGCCGGTTTTCGGAACACTGAAATTTCTGTGTACCCGATGCCGGAAAGGATTCCCTGCTCCGCAAACGTCAGGCGGGTTCCTTGTTTTAAAAGCAGGCGGCCTTTTTTGTAATCCTCCCCCTGGAAGCAGTAATTATCATAGGATTTCTGGCTTTTATAAATTTTTACCCTGTCTTCCCCGAAGTCCGTATCCTCCTGTTTTACAGCCGTATCCGCTCCTGCCGGAAAGGGCGCTCCTGTCATGATGCGGTACGCCTCTCCCGGTTTCAGGGAACAGGACTGCCCGTTGTCTCCGGCATAGATACATCCCGCCACCTTAAGCTCCGCCGGATGTTCCTGATCCGCCTCTTTTATATCTACGGCTCTTACCGCATAGCCGTCTACAGGGGAGCGGGGAAAAGGCGGATTATCCAAAGGCGAATATACGTCTTCGGCAAGGATGCAGCCTCCTGCCTCGCTGACTTCTGTATTTACGGTATCCGTTATGATATGCACTCTGTCCAGGATCAGTTTCAGAGCTTCCTCCAGCAAAATTCCTTCCATCATTTTTCTATTCCTCTTTTCCGCTGCTCCAGCAGCATCTCATAATCTTTTGGAGTGTTGATATTCCCAAGTTCCCATTCCCGGGCGGAAACCCGGCAGATATCGTATCCGGTTTCATCAAGGAGACGGAATACCGGAGCGGGCTTTTTTTCTATAATAGCGCCGATCTTCCTTCCCAGCATTGCAGGGTAAATTCCGATCAGCGGTTCCGTCCGTTCTCCGTGAGAAAGCAGTAACGGACGGATGTATTCCTGATGATTTTTATTCAGCAGCCTGCCGTGAGCATCCAGAAGTGTCTGCAGCACAGATATGGAAATCTGCGGCACATCTACCGGAAGCACAAGGGCATAAGGCGTATCCATAACAGAAAAACAGGCGTGCATTCCGCCCAGCGGTCCCCTTTCCCGGTATCTGTCAGGAACTGTCCGGACGTCTTTTCCTTCCCAGCCATGGCCGGAAAGGTATTTTTTCCTGATCCCCAGCATCTCCGCCTTTTCCAGAATACATTCCAGAAAGCTTTTTTCTCCCAGAAGAAGCTCCGCCTTATCTCTTCCCATGCGGCTGCTCTTTCCTCCGGCTAGAAGAAGGAGGGAATAGAGATCTTTTTTTCTGTCATCTGTTTTTCTGTTTTCCATTTTTCTCACTCATCCTTCTGTCATATTCCCGCAGTCTGTATTTCAGATCCGGTAATTTCAATATTTTCATTATATCAGCTATTTTTTCTGTCTTCAATTCTTTCTCCGGAGGGGATATAGAGAACAAAAAAGTATTTCCGGATCAAAACAAAACTTCCGGATACTCTTGCGCTAAGTATCCGGAAGTCTGCTTTATCATGAACTTATGGGGGTATTTTGTTTTATGGCGTATTTATTTCTTTGTGATATATCCTTTTGCCTTTAAGGTTTCCGCACAGAGGATCGCTCCGCCTGCCGCTCCTCTTACTGTGTTGTGGGAAAGTCCGATAAATTTGTAATCGTATACAGTGTCCTCGCGGAGACGTCCCACGGAAACGCCCATGCCGTGTTCATAATCCACATCTTCAG
>DWVA01000026.1 GCA_019120475.1 Candidatus Blautia intestinipullorum
TCTTATTGATGTTCTTGATCCCCGGGAGGAATTCCATATTGTCAGATTTCAGGAAATGGCAAAGGCCGCCATGGAGACTATCTATTCCAGGGGGAAAATACCTGTGCTTACGGGCGGAACCGGTTTCTATATTCAGGCAGTGACAAGAGATATTGATTTTACAACAGCCCGTCAGGAAGACGACTATCGCCATAGTCTGGAAGAACTTGCCCGGGAAAAAGGCTGTGAGTATCTTCACGATATGTTAAAAGAAAAAGATCCGAAAAGCGCCACGCTCATTCACGCTCATAATGTAAAAAGAGTGATCCGCGCCCTGGAATTTTATCATCAGAACGGAACGCCGATCTCTGATCATAACCAGAAGCAGAAGGAACAGGAAAGTCCCTATAATCTTGCCTATTTTGTTTTAAATCTTCCGCGAGAACTTCTTTATGAAAGAATTGACCGGCGGGTGGATCATATGATGGAGGACGGTCTCCTGGAAGAGGTGGCCGCGCTGAAAAAAGACGGATGCCGCCGGGGAATGGTTTCCATGCAGGGGCTGGGATATAAGGAGATCCTGGACTATCTGGACGGACTCTGTTCTTTGGATGAAGCAGTAAGGATACTGAAGCGGGACACCCGCCATTTTGCCAAAAGGCAGCTTACCTGGTTCCGCAGAGAACCTGACGTCATATGGGTAAACAAGGACGAATTTCATTATAAGGAAGACGAAATTCTGAACTATATGCTTTCCGTCTGCCGGGAAAAAGGGATTTTCCGCAGGGACGGAGACAATACAGCAGAATAAGCAGAAAGGAAAAACATCAGCAATGAGAGAAATATATGAACAACTGGGAATCTCCCCGGAAGTGTATGAATTCGGGACAGCCATTGAGCATCTTCTGAAAGACCGGTTTGAGCAGTTTGACAAAACCGCAGAATACAATCAGATGAAAGTTCTTCTTGCCATGCAGAAGAATAAAGTCAGCGCAGAATGCTTCAACAGTTCTTCCGGCTACGGATATGATGATTTCGGCCGCGATACGCTGGAAAAGGTCTATGCAGATACTTTTCATACAGAGGCATGTCTGGTACGTCCTCAGATCGCCTGCGGAACCCACGCTCTGGCCATCGCCCTTTTCGGCAATCTCCGTCCGGGGGACGAGCTTCTGGCTCCGGCCGGCAAGCCTTACGATACCCTGGAGGAAGTGATCGGGATCCGCCCGTCCAGAGGGTCTCTGGCGGAATATGGGATTACTTACCGCCAGGTAGAGCTGAAGTCGGACGGAACCTTTGATTACGACGCCATCAGAGAAGCAATTCATGAAAAGACAAAGCTGGTGGAGATCCAGCGCTCCAAGGGTTATCAGACAAGACCTTCTTTTTCCGTAAAGCAGATCGGCGAGCTGATTTCTTTTATTAAGGGCATCAAGCCGGATGTGATCTGTATGGTAGATAACTGCTACGGGGAATTTGTAGAGACCCTGGAACCCAGCGACGTAGGCGCGGATATGGTGGTGGGTTCCCTGATCAAAAATCCCGGCGGAGGGCTGGCGCCCATCGGAGGATATATCGCTGGAACAAAGGAGTGCGTGGAAAACGCCGCAAACCGTATGACCTGCCCCGGACTGGGTATGGAGGTAGGAGCCTCTCTTGGGGTAAACCGTTCTTTTTACCAGGGATTTTTCCTTGCTCCGATGGTAACAAAAGGCGCTTTAAAAGGCGCTGTTTTCGCCGCCAATATTTACGAACGCCTCGGCTTTCCGGTGATTCCGGATGGGAAAGAGTCCAGGCATGATATCATCCAGGCGGTGACTTTGAACTCTCCGGAGAGAGTCTGCGCCTTCTGCAGCGGGATCCAGGCGGCCGCCCCGGTGGACAGCTATGTAGAACCGGAGCCTTGGGATATGCCCGGATATGACAGTCAGGTGATCATGGCCGCTGGAGCCTTTGTACAGGGATCTTCCATAGAACTCTCCGCCGACGGTCCCATGAAGCCTCCCTATGCAGTTTATTTTCAGGGCGGTCTGACATGGGAGCACGCAAAGCTCGGCATCCTCATGTCAGTGCAGAAACTGGCGGAAAAAAATCTCATCACCCTGCCGGAAACAAAGATTTTATAGTTTTCCGCACAGAGAAAAGGAGCCTTGTATGGATCACAAACGGCATATTATTATTGCAGGAGGAGGCGCTTCGGGACTGACCGCCGCAATTATGGCGGCAAAAGAGGGCTGTTCTGTCACAGTTCTTGAGCATAACGAAAAAACAGGGCGTAAAATCTGCGTCACAGGAAACGGCCGCTGCAATCTGACAAACCGGGATCAGCGGGAAGACGCCTACCATGGGGATCACCCTGAATTTGCCCGGGAAGTCCTCCGGCAGTTTTCTTTTGAAGATACGCTTCATTTTTTCGAGAACATAGGGATCGCCTTTGCAGACCGTAAGGGATGGCTGTATCCAAGAAGCGGACAGGCCAAAAGCGTAGCGGAGCTTTTGGAGGGAAAGGCCAGGAGCCTGAAAGTAAAAATAAAGACAAAGGAACATGTAAACGATGTGTTCAAAAAAGACGGAATCTGGAACGTAAGGACAGAAGGATGGACTTATCAGGGAGACGCCGTGATCCTTGCCAACGGCTCAAAGGCATCTTCTGTTCCCGGTTCCGATGGAAGCGGCTACAGAATCGCCGCGAAACTGGGACATGAAATCATTCCTCCCCTTCCTGCCCTTGTATCTTTAAAGTGCAAAGGGAAAAATTTTTCCGGCTGGGCCGGAGTTCGCACAGAGGCACGTGTCAGCCTTCTTGCCGATGGACAGCTCATCCGGACGGAAGCCGGGGAAATTCAGCTTACCGAGTACGGGGTCTCCGGTATTCCTGTCTTTCAGATCAGCCGTTTTGCCGTCCGTACCATCCGGGAGGGACGTAAAGCGGAGATCCTGCTTGACTTTTTTCCGGAATCCACTCCGGATCAGACGAAAAATCTTCTTCGCAGGCGAAAGGAAACCTGCCCGTACAAATCCGGCGCAGAACTGCTCATCGGTCTTTTTCCGGACAGGCTGTGCAAAATTCTCTGCAGACAACCGGATCTTATCCAGGCGATCCATGGTTTCCGGCTGGAAATTACAGGAGATACCGGATTTTCCCAGGCGCAGGTATGCTCCGGCGGCGTCAGCACAGAAGAGATCGATCCTTTTACCCTGGAGTCAAAAATCCACAGAGGACTCTATTTTGCCGGAGAACTTCTTGATATCGACGGAGCCTGCGGCGGGTACAATCTTCAATGGGCATGGTCCAGC
The DNA here is from genome assembly GCA_019120475.1 of Candidatus Blautia intestinipullorum. Lineage (GTDB taxonomy): Bacteria > Bacillota > Clostridia > Lachnospirales > Lachnospiraceae > Blautia_A > Blautia_A intestinipullorum. Next base: position 3,277 of record DWVA01000026.1, read on the forward strand.
GGAGCCGTGGCCGGAATTCACAGTGCAAAGGAGCGTATATGATACGAATCACACAGTTAAAGCTTCCTGTTTCACACAGTCAGGAGGAGCTCAGAAAGAAAATCGCCAAAAGTCTCCGTTGTTCTCCGGATGATCTGTCCTACGAGATTATCCGCCAGTCTCTGGATGCGAGACATAAGGAAGATAAAAAATTTGTATACACAATAGATGTAACTGTTCCCGGTGAAAAAAAGATCCTGAAAAAGGTTCACAATAATAATATTATGTATACTAAAAAGCAGGGATATCATTTCCCGGAAACAAGGAAGGAAAGAAACCGTCTGTCTCCTGTGATCGTAGGCAGCGGTCCTGCAGGTCTGTTCTGCGCCTGGTATCTTGCTTATGCCGGATACTATCCCCTGATCCTGGAAAGAGGAGAAGAAGCGATAAAGCGTCAGAAAACAGTAGAGCATTTCTGGAAAAACGGCGTGCTTGACCCGGATTCCAACGTACAGTTCGGAGAAGGGGGCGCCGGTACTTTTTCAGACGGAAAACTGAATACTCTTGTAAAAGATTCCTCCGGCCGGAACCGGGAAGTCCTGAAGCGTTTTGTAGAAGCAGGGGCTCCCCGGGAAATCCTTTATCAGCAGAAGCCTCATCTTGGCACAGATGTTCTTATCCATATTGTCCAGACACTGCGCCGCCAGATTGAGGAAATGGGAGGAGAATTTCGTTTCCGCTCCAAACTGACGGATCTTTTTATCGAAAACGGACGGCTGAATGCAGTGGAGATCAACGGAAGTGAGAGGATTCCTGCCGAAATCTGTGTTCTTGCTCCCGGACACAGCGCAAGAGATACCTTTCAAATGCTGAAAAGCCGGGGAATCCATATGGAGCCAAAGTCTTTCGCAGTAGGACTGCGTATAGAGCATCCTCAGGAAATGATCAACCAGGCGCTTTACGGCGAGGCGGAAAATCCATACCTGGGACCTGCCAGCTACAAACTGACTCATAGCTGCCGAAACGGAAGAGGAGTCTATTCTTTCTGCATGTGTCCGGGGGGATATGTAGTCAACGCTTCCTCTGAAGAGGGGCTTTTGGCGGTAAACGGTATGAGTTATCAGGCAAGAAACAGCCGGAATGCAAACAGCGCCCTGATCGTGACGGTTACGCCGGAGGATTTTCCGGAAGAGGGGCCGCTGGGAGGAATCGCTTTTCAGCGTATGCTCGAGAAAAAAGCCTGGGAAGCAGGCCAGGGCAGGATCCCTGTCCAGCTTTTCGGCGACTATAAAAGCCACAGGGCAAGTAGGGAATTCGGCAAAGTAAAACCCTGTACAAAAGGAGATCATGTGCTTTCCGATGTCCGTTCCGTTCTCCCTGAGCCACTGGGAGATTCTATTGAAGAAGGAATCCTTGCCTTCGGAAAAAAAATAAAGGGCTTTGACAGAGAGGACGCGCTTTTAAGCGGAGTGGAAAGCCGTACCTCTTCTCCGGTACGCATCATCAGGGATGCCAGAGGAATGTCAAACGCAGAGGGAATCTATCCCTGCGGGGAAGGAGCCGGTTATGCGGGAGGCATTACTTCCGCAGCCATGGACGGGATCCGTGTAGCGGAGTGGATTTGTGAAAATTTTAAAAATTCCCTGTAGAGAGTATACATGTATCTTTTTTTATGCTAGAATAAAATTTGATTCTTTCCCTGATATCCTGCAGAGGGCCAAGGGTGAAAGATATGAAACATACGATCAAGGAACTGCCGGAGTCGGAACGGCCTTATGAAAAATGCATCCGCGAAGGGGAAAGCGCTTTAAGCGACAGCGAACTGCTTGCCGTGATACTGCGCTGCGGGACCAGAGGAGTTTCCTCTTTGGCTCTGGCAAACGATATCATGAATTATATGAAAGAATCTTCCTATCCGGGATTGGCGGGCATCCTTCACAGCTCCCTTTCGGAATTGAGGAAGATACATGGAGTCGGTAAGGTAAAAGCCGTTCAGTTAAAATGCATAGGCGAATTGTCAAAACGGATTTCCTCTGCGGCGGCAAAACCGGCCCTCAGCTTTCATCATCCGGATTCCATCGCGGCTTACTATATGGAGCAGCTCCGTCATCAGGAGCAGGAGCTTATGATCTGTATGATGCTGGACAATCAGAATCATCTTCTTGCAGAAAGACTCCTGTCCAAAGGAACTGTAAACGCGGCGCTGATCACACCGAGGGAGATCTATATGGAAGCTGTCCGGTGTCATGCGGTCAGTCTGATACTGATCCATAACCATCCGGGAGGCAATCCTGCTCCAAGCAGAAATGATATCCTTATTACAGAACAGATTTATCAGGCCGGGGAGATACTGGGGATCCATCTTCTGGATCATATTATTATCGGGGATCATCAGTATGTCAGTTTTAAAGAGCAGGGGATGATCAGTGGATATCTGGAATAAAGGGGTAATTTTATGCTGTTAAAAAAGACCTATGGGATAGACCTGGGAAGCAGCAGTATTAAAGTTTATTCGTTTCTCAGAAACAAGACATATATTGAAAAAAATATGATCGCGTCCAAGGGACGCACAATTATCGCCGTGGGCAATGAAGCATACGAAATGTTTGAAAAGGCACCAGCCGACATCGTTGTAAATTCGCCGATGGCTTTTGGTATGATAGCGAATCTTGAGCTTCAGGAAATAGCGCTTTACAGCATGATGAAAAAGATCGACAGATTTCTCGGCATTGGCTCGGATATGTTTTTTTCTGTTCCGCTTGATATGACAGCTATTGAAAAAAGAGCTTATTATCATGTGGCCAATGGCCACTGGCTCCATCAGAACCGTGTATTTATGGTGGAGGCGCCTATTGCGGACGCTTTGGCTATGGGTGTGAAGCTGGAAGAAAATCCGGGCAGCATGATCGTCAACATCGGCGCCCAGAGCACTCAGTTTTCTATTATTACCGACGGCAAGATCATTATCGCGAAAAAGATCCCCATTGGGGGACGGCAGATGAATGAAGCGATCTGCAGTGAGATCAGGAAAAGATATAATCTTCAGATCGGCACACGGACGGGAAAAAGGCTGAAGCTTGCAATGGGACGGCTGAACGACCAGAAAAAAGACGCCCGCAAGGTTGTGGGGATCGACAGTATTTCCGGACTTCCCCGGGAGGAAGTAATCTCCGGATATGTGGTAAATGCCGGCATCATGGACTGTGTCAATGAGATTGCCGCGGAAATGAAAACTTTTCTGGAAAGGACTCCTCCGCAGATCGCTTATCATATCTCCAGAGAGGGGATTTATCTTACCGGCGGAAGCACCCGCCTTCCCTACATAGACAATTATCTTGCAAGCTATACAGGAGTCTCTTTCAAGCTGTCCGAACTTTATGAAACGTCGGCTGTAAACGGACTGGAGAGGATCATCCGGAACCGTGAGCTGATGAAGTGGGCGCAGCCTGTCAAACAACGAAGATTATAATTTTTTAGGGGTATAGTTCATGAAAAACCTGAAAAAGAAATTTCGATTTCGAATTCACTTGAAAAGCAAACATCTTCTGGCGATCATGACATTTTTCTGCATAAGCGCCATTGTAGCTACACTGGCGTCCGGAGTCACTTCCGCTCCTTTAAAAGAAGCCGCGGGCATGATCATAGTGCCTTTTGAAAAATCCATTGCGGCTATTGGCCAGTGGCTGACGGATGTTAACAGCGCCTTCCAGGATAAACAGGATCTGATCGGCGCCAACAAAGAACTCCAGACAACGGTAGACGCGCTTACGGAACAGAACAATATCCTGATACAGGATCAGGCGGAACTGACCCGGCTTGAACAGCTTTATGATCTGGACGAGGAATATTCAGATTATCCGAAGGTCGCCGCCAGGATCATCTCCAAGGATCCGGGAAACTGGTACGATACTTTTACCATCAACCGCGGCAGCAGCGACGGCATCCGCGTGGACAATAATGTTATCGCTGGAAAAGGCCTGGTGGGAATCGTCACCGAGGTGGGATCCAACTGGGCTACCGTAAGAGCGATCATTGACGACAGCAGCAACGTCAGCGCCATGACGGTCAGCACAGACGACAACTGCGTGGTGGAAGGAGATCTGGAGCTGATCGATGAAGGAAAGCTGCGCTTTACACAGCTTTACGATCTGGAGGACCGGGTTACGGTAGGGGAACGTATTGTGACCTCCAACATCAGTGAAAAATATGTGGAAGGACTTTTTATCGGATATGTAAGCGATATCGAGCTGGATACGAATAATCTGACAAAAACCGGAACCATTGTCACGCCTGTGGATTTTCAGCATCTCAAGGACGTGTTTGTAATCACAGTGAATAAACAGGATTCCATTCAGGGAGAAGGAGAGACGGGAAACGCAGCCGAAGACGGAACGGAAACGGAGGAGGAAGAAACACAGGAAGGAGCTGAATCATGAAGAGCAGAGTAATATTGTTTTTTATGATCATTATATGCTTTATTCTGCAGACAACTGTGCTGCATCTGGTTTCTATTGGTTCGATCACGCCCAATCTTCTCCTGATCCTCTGCGTATCCATGGGGCTGATGCGCGGCCGCAAAAGCGGAATGTGGACCGGATTTTTCTGCGGTCTTCTTATCGATCTTTTTTATGGATCTTTATTTGGATTTTACGCTTTGATCTACATGTACGCAGGCTTTTTCAGCGGCTATGCTTTCCGTATCTACTATGATGATGATATTAAGGTCCCCATGCTTTTAACAGCAATAATGGATCTTCTCTATAATCTTGCGGTTTACATTCTTCAGTTCCTTCTTCGCGGAAGGATCGGACTTTTTACCTACCTGTACAGGATCATCATTCCTGAAATCGTATATACCGTATTTCTGACGGTGATCGTATATAAAATCTTTTACTTCATCAACCGGCGTTTTATGACACCTGCCAGGAAAGAAAGTGAGTCTATTTGGGTACTAAAATAAAAAAACTGATCAAAAGAATACAACTGAAAAGAACTACCGTACTGCTTCTGGCCTTTATTCTGATGGCGTTCATCCTGATCCGTCAGATTTTTGACCTTCAGATCATCCAGGGGGAAAATTATATCAGCGAGTTCCAGAGCAGGACTACAAAAACCCGTGTGCTGAAAAGCACAAGAGGTAATATCTACGACCGCAACGGAACATTGGTGGCCTCTAATGTTCTTTCTTATTCTCTGACTTTTGAGGACAACGGAAGCTACGATACCACCCGTGAAAAAAATCTTACCTTAAATGGAGTAGCCTACAAAGTCCTGAAGATCCTTGCGGAAAACGGGGACAGCCTGACTCATGATTTCCATATTGAACTGGATGAGAACGGAAACTATGTTTTTGATGTAGACGAAGGCTTTACTCTGGACAGGTTCCGGGCGGATATTTTCGGAGAGGCTCTGATTGACGACTTAACAGAAGAACAGGCATCTGCCACTGCGGAAGAGATTGTTGACTATCTCAGCGGAAGCGACGGATTTTCTATTGTTCTTTACGGCGATGACGCATACACTCCGGAAGAACTGGAACAGTACGGCCTTCCTCAGGAACTGACCAAACAGGAGGTCCTGGACATCGCCATTATGAGATATGAGCTGAATACAAACCGTTTTCAGCGTTATATGGCGGTCACCATCGCCACAAACGTCAGCGAAAGCACAGTTGCCGCCATAATGGAAAATCAGGATGAGCTGCAGGGAATCGATGTTCTTGAAGATTCCGTCCGCCAGTATATAGATGATGAAAGCATGGGACCGATCCTGGGATATACAGGCCGGGCCTCCGCAGAGGAACTGGAGGAGCTGAAGGAGCAGAATCCGGATTATTCCAACGATGCCATTGTGGGAAAAGCCGGTATCGAGCAGTATATGGAACTGGATCTTCAGGGAACCGACGGCCAGGAAACCGTAACGGTAGACAATCTTGGAAAAGTCCTGAGCATCGACGAGGACACTACCGTAGAGCCGAAAGCCGGAAACGACGTATATCTGACTGTAGATTCTGACTGGCAGTCCGCGATTTATCAGATCCTGAAACAGAGGGTGGCAGGTATCCTTCTGAACCGTATTGAGGCGGTAAAAGAATTTGATTATGAGGAAGTCCAGGACGCCGCGCAGATTGTCATTCCTATTTACGATGTCTACAATGCGCTTGTTTCCAACAGTGTCATTGATATTGACCGGTTCAGCGATGAAAACGCTTCCGAGACAGAAAAAAATTTATATGCCAAATTTCAACAAAAGCAGCAGGAAGTTTTTGATACAATTACTAACAGGCTGACAGCGGAGAATCCTCCTGCTTATAAAGATGAGAGCGACGAGGTGCAGGAATATCTTTCCTACATCTGCGATACGGTGCTCAGGGATACTCTTGAAGTGATTTCCAGCAGCGCTGTTGATACATCCGATCCCACCTACCAGGCATGGGCGGTTGACGAAAGCATCAGCCTCAAAGAATATCTGAATTATGCCGCCAGCCAGAACTGGATCGATATTTCCGCCATTTCTCCTGACGGAGAATATCTGGATTCCGCTGAAATATACCAGGCTCTTACAGAGTATATCACCGAGTACCTGCGGACAGATACAGGTTTTTCCAAACTGCTGTATAAATATATGCTTTTGGACGATGTGATCTCCGGTCAGGAGCTCTGTCTTGTCCTGTATGAGCAGGGTGTGCTTTCAAAAGAAGACGAGGCGTATCAGAATCTTGCTTCTGGAACAATGAGTGCCTATGATTTTATGATCAATAAGATATCCACTCTGGAAATCGAGCCGGCGCAGCTTGCCCTTACGCCATGTTCCGCTTCAGCGGTGATCACAGACGTAAAGACCGGAAAGGTTCTGGCCTGTGTGTCCTATCCCGGTTATGACAATAACCGTCTGAGCAACAATATGGATACGGATTACTACACAAAGCTGGCGCTGGATCAGTCCAGTCCGTTTTTCAATAAGGCAACCCAGCAGACTACGGCGCCCGGATCTACATTTAAGCTTGTTTCCGCTGTTACCGGTATGATGGAGGATGTCATCGACGACGGAACATACATTGAATGCAACGGAAGCTTCGATCTGGTAACGCCGCCTATCAACTGCTGGAACAAAAGCGGACACGGATCCTTAGAGATCCGCGGCGCCATTGAACAGTCCTGCAATGTTTTCTTTAATATGGTGGGCTATCAGGCCGGAATGAACGATCAGGATGAGTTTTCGGAGAATCTGAGCCTTTCCAAGCTCCAGCGCTACGCTTCAGAGTTCGGTCTGGACAAAAAGACAGGGATTGAACTTTCAGAGGGAACTCCTCATGTTTCTGACATCAATGCCGTTCCCTCCTATATCGGACAGGGAAATCATTTGTACAGCACAAGCCAGCTTGCCCGTTATGCAACGGCTCTGGCAACCTCCGGAACAGTTTACGATCTGTCCCTTCTGGACAAAGTAACAGACTCCGAAGGGCAGACACAGAAGGTCTATGAACCTTCCGTGGAAAATGAGATGACGGATGTTCCGGACAATGTGTGGGCCGACATCCAGGACGGTATGTACCGGGTAATTCAGACTCACAGCGAGTTCAGCGGTCTGGGCGTATCTCTGGCCGGCAAAACGGGAACCGCGGAGATTGATTATTATCAGCCGAACCACGGACTTTTTATCGGCTACGCTCCGGCGGACGACCCGCAGTACGCTATCGCAGTGCGGATCCCCAACGCCTTTTCATCCGGAAACGCATGTACCACTGCAAATGATATTGTAAAATACATTTTCGGTCTCGCAGATGAAGACACCATATTGACAGGATATGCTTCTACAGACGTCAGCAATACATCAACAGACTAATATACAGAAGATGATACCAGGATTATGGAAGATATCTTTTAGGAGGAATCAGAAACATGGGTGAAGTCATCGTTATTACATCTGGAAAAGGCGGTGTTGGAAAAACAACAACTGTCGCAAATATCGGCACAGGCCTTGCCATGATGGGAAAAAAGACGGTTGTGGTGGATACAGATATCGGTCTGCGCAATCTGGATGTGGTTTTGGGACTGGAAAACAGAATCGTTTATAACCTGGTGGACGTAATAAACGGGAACTGCCGTCTGAGGCAGGCGCTGATCAAAGACAGAAGGCATCCGGAGCTTTTCCTTCTTCCGTCTGCCCAGACCAAGGACAAGTCCGCCGTATCTCCGGAACAGATGATCAAGCTGACAGAAGAATTAAAAGAAGAATTTGATTTTATTCTTCTTGACTGTCCGGCAGGGATCGAACAGGGCTTCCGGAATGCTGTCGCCGGGGCGGAAAGAGCTCTTGTGGTGACGACTCCTGAAGTTTCGGCTATCCGGGACGCCGACAGGATCATTGGTCTTCTGGAGGCGGGCGGCCTTAGAAATATCCAGCTTATTATCAACCGCTTACGGCCTGAAATGATCGCCAGAGGCGATATGATGTCCGTGGACGATGTGATCGAGATCCTGGCAGTTGATCTGATCGGAACGATCCTTGACGATGAACAGATCGTGATCGCGTCGAATCAGGGAGAACCTCTTTCCGGCAAAAAATCCCAGGCGGAAGAGGAGTACCGGAACATCTGCCGCCGCATTCTGGGAGAGGAGGTTCCCTTTATGGAAATCCGTCAGAAAAAAGGAATGTTTCGCCGTCTGGGAGAGATCTTCCGCAAATAGAAACGCGTGTCCATATCAAAGGAGGGGTTCTTGTGAGCTTTTTTTCGCAGGCAAAAAACCGTTCCGCAGGGTATGCGAAAGACAGAATGAAGCTTCTTCTTGTCTCAGAACGGATTGGCTGTTCTCCGCAGATGATGATCATGCTGAAAAACGATCTGATACATACGGCAAAGAAATATATTGCCATTGACGACACACAGGTAAGTATCCGCATAACCCAGACTCCCATGGTTCTTCATGCGGACATACCTCTCAAAGTGAAAAAGGAACGAAGGACAAAATGTTAAAACAGTACAAGCTACGATTTTACAATTTCAGACTGATGCTGTTCCTTCTGGCTGTCAGCGCCATTGGAGTAGTCCTGGTGTCTACGGCCAGGGAGGATTTAAAATACAAACAGCTTGCAGGCGTGATCCTGGGCGTTGTGATCATGGTGATCCTTTCACTGATCGATTATTCCTGGATCTCCAATTTCCAGTGGATCATGTACGGAGCGAATATCGTCCTGCTTCTTTTGGTACGCCTTTTCGGCGATACAGCAAACGGAGCTGCAAGATGGATTGATTTTGGTTTTATAAGATTTCAGCCCACAGAGCTTTCAAAAATCATCATAATTTTGTTTTTTGCCCGTTTTTTTATGGATCACGAGGAAAACCTGAATACGTTCCGGACAATCGCCAAAGCAGTGGTTCTGCTGGCTGTTCCTCTGTTTCTGATCTATGAACAGCCGGATATGAAAAATACGATTATGATCCTGGCTCTGTTTTGTATTCTGATCTATATTGCAGGGATCAGTTACCGGATCATCGGCGGAGCTCTGCTGATCGCCATTCCTCTGATGATCATTTTCCTGGTCATCGTTGTTCAGCCTGATCAGAAGCTGATCCAGGATTATCAGCGCAACCGTATCATGGCCTTTCTCTATCCGGAAAATGAAGAATATACAGACGATGTTGAACAGCAGAACAATTCCCGGACAGCTATCGCCTCCGGAGAACTGATCGGGAAGCGTCTTTCCGGAGACGACTCTGTAACTTCTGTTAACGATGGAAATTTTGTTTCCGAAAATCAGACGGACTTTATTTTTGCCGTGGCAGGAGAGGAATACGGTTTTGTCGGCTGTTCTGT
>DWVA01000198.1 GCA_019120475.1 Candidatus Blautia intestinipullorum
CATAATAAGAAAGATGTAGCCTGGGATCTTGGCAGCGCTCAGGTGGTGGTGTTCGGCCATACACATAAATATTTTGAACAGATGATCGATGGACGCCTGTGGCTGAATCCGGGAAGCTGCGGAAGAAGCCGGTTTGGACAGGAGCCTACTATGGCTGTGATGACGGTGGACAAAGGCTCCTGGAAGGTGGAAAAGATCGTGATCCCGGCGGGAAAGCAGTAAAACAGAAAAAAGAATATATGTTCTGCGAACAAATATTCGATAAAAATTGATTCATCCCGTTTTATTGGACATTTCTTATGGTATAATGATCCTGAAAGGAATAAATGTTCGGAAAATATGTTTGGTAAAAGGGGAGGAATGAAGCATGTGGAGCGGACAGAGAGGATACAGAAGCGATAAGATCATTGTGCTGGCAGATACAGGATATTATACGGAGCGGGAAAAGCCGAAGCACACCAGAGGCAGAAAAAAGCTTTCCCGTATTATGGCGATGCTTTTGGGAGCGATCGTTACCATAGAACTGCTGATCATAGGAGCCATGCTTCTGAAGATTGATTTCCGCTCCGCGGACAGTGTGGCGGTGATCCTGGGGGCGGCAGTTCTTTACTGCGGAGTAGTGGCTTCACTGACGGACAAATAATCCCGGAGTATTGCAGAAGGAGTACGATCATGCCGAGATCCTTTAATCAGAAATTGAAAATATTGTTTTTGATGAAAATTTTCCAAGAGAAGACAGACCCGGAACATCCTGTTCCTGTGCGGGATATCATTACGGAGATGGAAGGCTATGGAATCAGCGTGGAGCGAAAAACCGTCTATGACGATATCGAGACGCTCCGCATATTCGGAATGGATATCCGCAGCAGAAGAGGGAAAAAAGCAGGGTATTATCTGGCTGACCGGAGGTTCCGCCTGCCTGAGCTGAAATTTCTGATGGACGCGGTCCAGTCATCGAAATTTATCACGGAGGAACAGTCCAGAAGGCTTATGAAAAAGCTGGAGAGTCTTACCAGCATTTATCATGCCAGAAATCTGGAGAGCCAGGTGATTGTCCGGCCAGGTATCAAAACCGCCAACGAGGAGATTTACGCCAGTATAGAGACGATCTATGACGCTGTGGCCAGGAACCGCCAGATCAGTTTCCAGTACTGCGAATGGACGATTTCCAAGAAGCTGGTGCAGAAGCGGGACGGAAAACGCTACAGAGTCAGCCCCGGGAAACTTCTGTGGAAAAATGAAAACTATTATCTGTTGGGACTGGATGAACTCAGCGGAGTGGTCAAGCATTACAGAGTGGATAAGATGAGGCGGGTGGAGATTGAGAGCAGGAAGCGCAGCGGGGAAGCTGTCTTCCGAGATTTTGATCTGGGGAAATTTTCCTCCGGTACCTTTGGGATGTTCGGAGGAAAGGAGATCAGCCTGAAAATAAAATTTGACAACAGCCTGATCGGGGTGATCCTTGACCGCTTCGGACAGAAGGCGGTGATCCTGCAGTCCGACGACAGTCATTTTATCCTGCAGGCGCCTATCCATGTCAGCGGACAGTTTTACGGCTGGCTGGCCGGACTGGGGGCGGAAGCCGAGATCATCGGACCGGAAAAAGTACGCCGGGAATATGTGGATTTTCTTAAGAAAACTCTCAGAAAATACGAGGATTAGCCCCTTGATCTTATAGAAACTTAAATATGTATTTATTGAACAAAAAAAACAAATATTGGAAAATAAAAAGAAGATAGTGATTAAATACAGAAAAAAGATATGGGCGTTTTGCACAAAAAAAACGCCTTTTTTTGTTGAAAATAGTCAGGTACGATATTGACTTTCGACAGTTCAAAGAGCAAAATAAAGAAATCAAATAAGTCGGTCTGACCAAACATACGGACTGAGGAAAGGGAGGGAGTGAAACGAACAGTTTAACAGAAACGCTGAAGGAAGAACTAAACTGTCAGACAGTATTTACCATTCCTGTTTTCGACGGAATTCCGGTTTTTGAATCTGTAGTTGTCACCTGGGTGATCATGGCGGTGCTGCTGGTGCTGTCGCTGATCCTGGTTCGGAATCTCAGAGTTGAAAACCCCGGTAAAAAACAGCTTCTTCTGGAAGCAGGCGTTGATTTTCTTCGTAAATTTTTCCGCGGCCTTCTCGGCGAAGACGGAGAACGCTACATCCCCTATATGATGACAGTACTGATTTATCTGGGAGTAGCAAATATTTCAGGGATTTTCGGTGTGAAACCGCCCACGAAGGATCTGAATGTCACACTTGCTCTGGCAGTGATGAGTATGTTTCTTATTGAATACTCCGGCATTCATAAAAAGGGACTGAAAGGATTTTTCAAAAGTTTCCTTGATCCTATACCGGTAATGCTGCCTATGAATATCATGGAGGTTTTAATCCGTCCCACGGCTCTTTGCTTCCGGCTTTTCGGCAACATCCTGGGAGGCTTTGTGGTTATGGCTCTGGTAGAGTTTGTATGCCCTACGGTTCTTCCGGTCCCGTTCAGTCTGTATTTTGACTTCTTCGACGGATTCATACAGGCGTATATTTTTGTATTTTTGACATCCATGTTCATGAGAGAGACCATGGACTGACAGAGAAATTTTCATTTTTTATTTATTTTTAGGAGGAAAAAATCATGACAAGTTTAATCGCTATTGGAGCAGGTATTGCAGCTTTAACAGGTATCGGAGCAGGTATTGGTATCGGTCTTGCCACTTCTAAGGCAGTAGAGGCTATTGCAAGACAGCCGGAAGCGGAAAGCAAGATCAGCAAGAACCTTCTTCTTGGATGCGCTCTTGCCGAAGGTACCGCGATCTTCGGTTTCGTAGTTGGTCTTCTGATTGTTGTTATGCTTGGCTGATCATTTATGACAGAATAAGAAAGGCAGGTATAGACAATGGTCCAAATCAATCTGAATCTTGTCTTTACGATCATTAACCTGTTGATCCTCTATCTTCTCATGAAGAAATTTTTATTCGGACCGATCATGCGGGTAATGGATGAGAGAAAGGCTATGATAGAGCAGCAGTTTCAGACTGCCAAGGAAACAGAGGATAAGGCCAACGAACTGCGTCAGCATTATGAAGACGCTTTGAAATCAGCAAAAGAGGAATCTTACCAGATCGTAGAACAGGCGCGGCAGGAAGCGAAGCTTCAGTCTGACAGAAGCGCTCGGGAGGCCGAGGAACGCACAGAAACTATGCTGGCAAGTGCCCGGGAAGATATCCGCAGCGAGAGAGAAAACGCCATGCGGCAGATGCAGTCCGAGATTGGAAAGCTGGCCATGGAAGCTGCAGCCAAGATCATGGAAAGTGAAAGCGGAGCTGAAAAGGATCTGGCCTTATATGATCAATTTATAAAAAAAGCAGGTGATCCCGATGACAACAGCGGCCGTTAATTACGCAGAAGTCCTGTATGAATTGTCCGTTCCCCAGAGTTCTGTGGAAGAGGCAAAGGAACTGATGAGAAAAGCCCCGGAATTCCTGGAGGCGCTGAAAAATCCATTAATATCCTTTAAAGAGAAAGAAAGAGTGATCGACCGGCTGCTGCCGGAAGAGGTCAGGAACTTCGTAAAGACAGTCTGCAGACACCATAAGGCAGGAATTTTAAAGGAAATCCTGGACGAGTATGAGGAACTGTGCAGAAAGCAGCAGAGAATCCTGACGGCAGTCCTCAGATATGTAACGCCTCCGAAGGAGGAACAGCTTGAAAATATCCGGGGATTTCTGTGCAGGGAGTTTCATGCGCAGAAAGCGGATATAAAGCTCACAGAGGACAAAAGTCTGATTGGCGGTTTCATCCTCCAGGCAGGAGGAATGGAATATGACTGGAGTCTGCGGGGACGTTACCGCAAACTGGAACAGAAATTGACCCGGAGGTGAACGCGTTGAGTGCAATCAATCCAGATGAGATTATTTCCATTTTAAAAGAAGAAATAAAAAATTACGATGAAATCAGCAAAAACCAGGAGATTGGCACTGTCATTTCCGTGGGAGACGGGATTGCCACAGTCTACGGAATCGACCATGCCATGTATGGTGAAGTTGTTGTTTTTGAAAACGGGCTGAAAGGAATGGTGCAGGATATCCGTACAAACAGTATGGGCTGCATTCTTTTCGGCAGCGATACAGGAATCCGAGAAGGAACAAAGGTATCAAGAACCGGAAAACAGGCCGGAATTCCTGTTGGCGACGGATTTATCGGAAGAATTGTAAACGCCCTGGGAGCGCCTATCGACGGCAGGGGCGAGATCAAAGAAAGCGAATACAGACCGGTGGAGTATCCGGCTCCCGGCATTATTGACAGAAAATCAGTCAGCGTACCCTTGGAGACAGGGATTCTTTCTATCGACTCCATGTTTCCTATCGGAAGAGGCCAGCGTGAGCTGATCATCGGA
>DWVA01000027.1 GCA_019120475.1 Candidatus Blautia intestinipullorum
AGACCTCCGGTAACACTTCATTGCCGGGAGGGTTGCCGGAACTCTTTCCTTTCCCTAAAAATAAAAAAGAAAACGAACAAACAGCCGCTCATCTGACAAGATCGTCAGATAAGCGGCAGTTTTCTTGTTACGGCAATATTTAAGACTTATCTTCTATAACGATTAAAGCAGGAATAAATTTCCTGGATACGGGGCGCCGCATAGCCGCAGGCGATATGAGCGCCTTCCGCGAGAAAAGAAAATCCTTTGGTATTCAGTTCCTGGTCCAGTTTTCGGACGATTTCGGAAATAGTATGTTTTCCGTCTGCCAGATGTTCCAGAGCATATTTCAAAAGCATACCAAGGGCGGCTGTCTGTTCTGTATCAACAATCTGCTCCAGATACCGGAGATCTACCTCCTGTTTCCCGATAAGGAAACTGTCTTTTCCATGAACCTTTACTTTTATTCTCTCTTCACGGCCGGTCTGCCGTCTTTGGCGGGGGGAGTCTGCCGTCATGACGCGATGGCTCTGAGGCTCTGTGTACGCAGGCGCTCCGGAAGCTGCCAGTGGGTATTCACGGCATAATTTTTTGGTGGATTCTGTAATATCTACAGGACGGTAGCAGTCCATCTGAATGATCGTATCCGCAATATGAAAGAAGGCTCCTGAACTTCCGGCCACCAGGATTGTGGAGATTCCGGCTTTTTCGTATAAATCCCGGGCGCGCTCCAGAAAAGGTGTGATAGGTTCTTTTTCTCTTGCTATCACCTTCTGCATAAAGGAGTCTCTTACCATGAAATTTGTGGCGGAGGTGTCTTCATCCAGAAGAAAAACCCTGCTTCCCGCCTCCATTCCTTCCACGATTCCCGCCGCCTGAGAGGTACTTCCGCTGGCATCCTCTGTAGAGAAGCACCGGGTATCCTTTTTGTTTGGAAGATCGTTGATAAAAAGAGAAATGTCTACGTCTTTGATGAAGCGGCCGTCTTCTGAACGGAGCTTTAAGGCAGAATCATCAGTAATGACATATTCTCTCCCGTCGCCGGCAATGTGATCGTAGACGCCCAGCTCCAGCGCGGTTAAGAGGGTGGATTTTCCATGATAGCCGCCGCCTACGATCAGGGTAATGCCCTGAGGGATCCCCATACCGGATATCTTTCCATGATGGGGAAGCTCCATGGCGATCCTCAGAGAATCCGGAGACTGAAAAGGAACGGAATCCTTCATGGGAAGAGAAGAAACACCGCTTTCTCTGGGAAGGACGGCCCCGTCCGCCACAAAGGCGGCAAGCCGGAGTTCCTTCAGGCGGCTGCGGATATAAGCCTGATCCTCGGCAAGAAAAACAGCCTGCTCAAGAGAACGGGGATTTATATTTTTATAGAAGAAACTTTTTTCCACGCAGACAGGAAGAAAGTCAAAAAGGATTTTTTCAAGCTCCGGGGCGTTGATCGTCCGGCCGTTTGCCGGAAAGCCGATAAAGAACCGGGCGATGATCTCATGTTCCGTAATCTCGCAGGCGGTTCGCCGCAGAACCTCCTGTCCGCAGCGGCTGACGGAAATCAGTCCGCTTTTTCCGGAACCTTTTGCTTTGAAGGAAAAACAGTCCGCCTGCCGGAAAAAAAGCCGCGTCAGGTAATCGCAGAGAGCTGTCCTGGTTACGGCATCCTTATAAAAAGCACCGGGGAAACCTGCATCCCGGAGAGAAATGCGAAGGCTGATATGGGACGGCGATGCAAAAGGATCGCCCTGTACATGATCGATGGATAAGACATAATGGTCAAAACGGTATGCGCCTTTCAGGGATTTATAAGCTGGATAGCTTTTCCTGTGGATAGAGCGGAGCATACGCTGAAGGTCGGATGAATTCTGCATAATCAAAATGCCTCCTTGATGAATAATCTATATATCTCTGATTTTAGAATATTTGAAAAAAAATAGCAACAATATATAACGGCCCTGTACGGAGACACTTTTCCGGAATCCTTAAATTTTCTTTAAGGTTTGGGTTTACGGTGGAATTTCTCGATTTTTTGCACTATAATGGTTCTATCTGATCCGGATGCGGCTGTTTTTCCGTATACTCCGCAGAAACAGAGACATATTAAGAAGGACAGGATCCGGACAGAACGGGAGCCAAACAGGATGAAAGGTGGAATAAATATGGAACGTAAAAATGCATGGCTTGACTACACAGAAAAGGATGAAAAAGAAATAGAACAGACAGCAAAGGATTACCGTCATTTCCTTAATGTTGGAAAAACAGAGCGGGAATGCGTGGAAGAGCTTGTGAAACAGGCGGAGAAAGCGGGATATGTCTCCCTGGAAAAGAAAGCAGCTTCCGGCGAAAAAATCCAGGCCGGAGATAAAATTTACGCTGTAGGCATGAAAAAAATCATGGCTCTTTTTCACATCGGCCAGGAGCCGCTGGAAAAGGGCATGAACATTCTGGGAGCCCACATTGACTCTCCCCGTCTGGACGTAAAGCAGAACCCCCTTTATGAGGACACGGATCTGGCGTATCTTGACACACATTATTACGGCGGTGTGAAGAAATATCAGTGGGTTGCGCTGCCGCTTGCCATCCATGGAGTGATCGTAAAAAAAGACGGAGAAACGGTGAACGTTACCGTAGGCGAGGACGAGGAGGATCCGGTAGTTTATATTACAGACCTTTTGATCCATCTGGCGGGTAAGCAGATGGCAAAAAAAGCTTCTGAAGTTATCGAAGGAGAAAACCTGGATATCCTCATCGGCAGCAGACCGTTAAAAGACGTGAAGGATGATGACAAGAAAGAGGCGGTAAAAGCCAATGTACTGAATATCTTAAAAGAAAAATACGGAGTAGAAGAGGAGGATTTTCTTTCCGCGGAACTGGAAATCGTACCGGCAGGAAAGGCAAGGGACTGTGGCCTGGACAGAAGCATGGTGGCAGGCTACGGACAGGACGACAGAGTCTGCGCCTATACCTCCTTCCTTGCGATGATGGAGATGGATACGCCGAAAAGAACAAGCTGCTGCCTTCTTACAGATAAAGAAGAGATCGGAAGCGTAGGCGCTACAGGAATGCAGTCCAGATTCTTTGAGAACACAGTTGCGGAGCTTATGGAAGGTATGGGTTCCTATTCAGGGATTGCTCTCAGAAGGGCGCTGAGCCGTTCCTGTATGCTGTCCTCAGACGTAAGCGCAGGATATGATCCGGCTTACGGTGAATTCTTTGAAAAGAAGAACAGCGCTTATCTTGGACGGGGAATCGTTCTGAATAAATTTACAGGAGCCAGAGGAAAATCAGGTTCCAATGATGCCAACGCGGAATATGTCGCAAAGGTAAGAAAGATTTTTGATGACAATCATGTGGCTTTCCAGACGGCGGAGCTTGGCAAAGTTGATGTGGGAGGCGGCGGAACCATCGCCTATATCGCGGCGCTTTACGGAATGGAAGTCATTGACAGCGGCGTTGCTGTCTTAAGTATGCATTCTCCTTGGGAAGTAACCAGCAAAGCGGATATTTACGAAGCCAAAAAAGCTTATAAAGCCTTTCTTCAGGATGCGTAAATTTTTTGAAGCAATTTTCCGTTTTGAGTCGTTATATCAGTTAGGCGGCATATAACTGTAAGAGAAAGTATTCCTCTGGTGTAAACATCTGTATGCAGGGGGAATAAAGGAGAAAAAATGGGCAGCACTTTGATCAAGGTAGAAGATTTATGCAAAGTATATAATCCGGGAGAAAACGAGGTACACGCCCTGGATCATGTGAATCTGGAGATCCAGACAGGAGAATTCGTGGCTATCATCGGTCAGTCCGGTTCAGGAAAATCTACGTTTATGAATATGCTGGGATGTCTGGACGTTCCCACATCCGGCAAATACTATCTGAACGGGACAGACGTTTCCACAATGAAGGACAATGATCTGTCCGAAGTGAGGAACAGAGAAATCGGCTTTATCTTTCAGGGATTTAATCTGATCGCGAATCTGAACGCCATAGAAAATGTGGAGCTTCCTCTGATCTACCGTGGTATTGACAGGAAAACAAGGCATAAACTTGCCATTGAGTCTCTGAAAATGGTAGGTCTGGAGAAGCGTATGCACCACAAACCCAACGAGATGTCCGGCGGACAGCAGCAGAGAGTCGCCATTGCAAGAGCGATCGCTGCAAAACCGCCGGTGATCCTGGCGGATGAGCCCACGGGAAACCTGGATTCCGCATCAAGTAAAGAAATTCTTGGAATTCTGAAAGATCTTCATAAGTCAGGACGCACAGTGATTTTAATCACTCATGATAACGGCATTGCCGCTCAGGCGAAAAGAGTGGTAAGAATTATGGACGGAAAGATCGAGTCGGATACGATAAATGAAAATTTTGACTCCATGGAGGACGCATGATGAAAAAGGGAAAGAAAAGACTTATCATTGGAATCGGCGCAGTTGCGGTTGTTGCCGCAGGCAGTATTGCCGTTCTGGGACAGCAGGCGCAGCAGGGGCAGGTAACGCCGCAGGTTGAGGTAGTGAAGGCTGTCAGGGGAGACATCCAGCAGACAGTGGAAGCCAGCGGAACTGTGGTGAGCGAGGAGGAAAAAACATATTTTTCTCCGGCAAATGCAAAGGTACAGGAGGTTTCCGCCGAAGAGGGAGAAGTTGTAAAAGCCGGAACAAAGCTGGTGGAATTTAATCTGAAGGATCTTCAGAGAGAAGAAAAGAAAGCCTCCATGAATCTGGAATCCGGAAAGCTGGATATGCAGAATACGATTAATAAATCCGATAAAGCGGTGCAGAAACAAAGAGACGCTCAGGGAAATGCGGCGGCACTGAAGCAGCAGGTACAGGACCAGAAAAATTATGTGGCCAGTCTGAAAGCGCAGATCGCCCAGGTGACCGCCGATGCTCAGACGAGAGCGGCTCAGGAAGCGGCAAGGCAGGAAGCCGAAGCCCAGGCGGCAAAACAGGCGCGGCAGCAGGAGATCCAGAGGCAGTATGCCGAGGCGATGGCCGTTTATGAGAATGAGACGCTCCCTGCATACCAGGCCAAGCTGGAAGAACTGAACAGCCAGGCCAGTCAGGCTCTCAGCAGCTATAACCAGGCGGAGAATACATATCAAATGGCCTTTCAGGTGTGGACTGCGGATCCGAATGATGAGAACACCGCTGCCCTTTCTCAGGCGGAAGAGCTCAGGAGCGAGGCGCAGATCGAGCTTCAGAACGCGCAGGCAGCATATGAAGACTATAAGAACATGCAGCCTGCGGCGCCGCAGCAGGAAGACTTCTCCTCTGATGATCCCGGCACAGAATTCGTATCGGACGGGACAGAGCTGGACAACGGCTCTTCCGGAACAGAAGGTACTTCGTCCGTTTCTAATGGAGCTGCGGATACTTCACAGTTGGAAGCCGCCCTGGAACAGGCCAGCAGCGACCTGGCGGAGCTCCAGTCAGAACTGGCTTCCCAGGAGGCGGTTGCCGAAACAGATCCGGCCGCGGTAACTGAGGAAGAAAAGGAAAAAATGGAGATCAGCAATAATCTTTCCGAGCTTGATCAGATGTCCGCACAGGAATTGGTGGAAGAGGCAAAAAAAGGGATTTCCGCGGATTTCAACGGTGTTATTTCCGGCGTTTCCGTAGTGGAGGGCGCCACCGTCACACAGGGTACCGAGCTTTTCACCCTGCAGAATACAGACCGCGTGGATGTGAATGTAAATGTTTCCAAATATGATTATGATAAAATTGAGAAGAACCAGAAGGCAGAGATCACTCTTGCCGGAGAAACCTATCAGGGAACGGTGCGGGAGATCAGCCATATAGCGGCTCAGAACGAAAAAGGCGCTTCTCAGATTTCCGTAAAGGTGAAATTTGATAATCCGGACGAGAATGTTTTTCTCGGTGTGGACGCGAAAGTAACGATCCAGGCAAAAAAAGCGGAAGATGTGATCATGCTTCCGGCAGA
>DWVA01000199.1 GCA_019120475.1 Candidatus Blautia intestinipullorum
TATAACAACTTTTCAATTAATATATGTAATTTATCTAACAAAAAAGGACGTCCCATAAGAGACATCCTTTTGAGAAATCTATATATCATTTTTTACTTTCTTCTCTGTCTGGCCGCTTCAAACATGAGCACAGCGGCAGCCACCGCTGCATTCAGCGATTCAGCCTTTCCCTGCATAGGTATGAGCACGAAATGATCCGCGCATTCCGCCACCTCATCCCGCAGCCCGTTTCCCTCATTTCCTATCAGAAAAGCGCAGCCCGTTTTATAATCTTCCTGGTCATACGCTCTCTTTCCTCTCAGATGAGCTGCATAAACCTTGATTCCTGCTGTCTTCAATTCACCAATCGTTCCCGGCAGGTCATCCACGTAGAGGAACGGCATACGAAGCACCGCTCCCATCGTCGAGCGTACTACCTTCGGGTTATAAATATCCACGCAGTCATGGCTCAGGATAATCCCCGTCACCCCTGCTGCCTCTGCAGTACGGAAAATCGTTCCCATATTTCCCGGATCCTGAAGATTATCGAGAATTAGTACATGGGTGTGTTCCGGGTCATTTCCGAGAATATCTGACATATTATATGTCTTTCTTTTCACAACAGCGAGTATACCTTGTGGCGTCTTTGTACCGGATACATGAGCGAACACCGGATCCGAAAGTATTTCCACCGGCGCAGTATTCTCAAGTGATTCACACCCGCTCTTGTTTTTTGCGGCATAGCTCTCCGAAAGATAGATCTTCTCGATTTTTGTACGCCAGCCCGGATCCTGAGAAAGTTCTCCCGCCATCCGGGGGCCCTCGATCAGGAACACCTGCGCCTCATCTCTCGCACGGCTTTTCTTCATCAGTTTTACCAGCTCTTTTACCTGAGCATTCGCGGTACTAGTGATCATTTATCTGCGTTCCTTCTTTGTATCGAATTTCTGTAGGACGTCATTGGCTCCGATCATAATAAGGATTCCGTTCGCCGGAAGAGGCTCGTTCGGATCAAATGTAACGTCTACCTGCTTATTAATAATAATACCTACTATGTTAATTCCGAAGCGTTCACGCACCTTCAGGTCTGCAAGGCATTTTCCCTGCCATGGCTCCGGAACCACAGCCTCAACCATACTGTAGTCTTCAGACAGCTCAATCCAGTCGGAAAACTCTTTTGCAACCAGATTCTTAGCCACACGGCTTCCCATCTCTATCTCCGGATATACAACTGAATCTGCGCCCACTTTCTTAAGGATTGTTCCCTGAAGCTTATCCTTTGCCTTTGCCAGGACCATCGGAATCCCCATCTCTTTGCAGAGCATCGTCGCCATAATGCTTGCTTCAAAGTTCTCGGAGACAGCAATCACTGCTCCGTCCAGATTTCTTCCCCCCAGCGCTTCCAGTGCCTCCGGGTCTGCCACATCTGCTTTCAGTGCATATGATACCTGTTCGGAGATTTCCTGTATCTTCTCAAAAGATTCATCGACAACAAGCACATCTGCGCCCATCTTCTCCAGTGTCAGCGCCACACTCCACCCAAAGCTTCCCAGTCCAAGTACAGCAAATTGTTTACTCATTTTTCTACTCTCCTACTGTTTTTAATATTTTATGTTTAACCAAGCATAATCTTCTTCTCAGGCAGTTCCCTGAATTTATCGCTCTTATTTGATTTTCCGGCGAATACAAGCGCCATCGTAAGAGGCCCGATTCTTCCTATATACATCAGAAGCATCAGTACCACATGGCTTGCGCGTGTCAGATGAGGCGTCAGATCAGCTGACAGACCAACTGTACCGATAGCTGAAGAAGCCTCGTACATCAGATTCAGGAATTCTGTCTGCGGGTCAAAAATCGACATTGCCGCCACAGCTGTAAGCCAGCAGGTAAACGTGATCAGGGTGATCGTAAGCGCCGACCGTACACTGTCCATATCGACTCTTCTTCCGAAACACTCTGTATCCTTATGTCCTCTCAGAACAGAAATAATCGTCAGAATCAGCATTGCAAATGTCGTCGTCTTTATACCTCCTGCCGTACCTGCCGGGGAACCGCCAACAAACATCAGGATACATCCCAGCAGTCTGGAACTTTCTGTAAGCCCTGACTGCGAGACCGATGCAAAGCCCGCGGTACGGGTCGTCACAGACTGAAACGCAGATGCCAGCAGCTTCTCCGGAACACTCAGGTCTTTCATCGTCTCCGGATTGTCAAACTCCAGCAGAAAATATCCGACTGTACCGAAAACGATCAGGAAAGCAGTCATCGTAAGTACAATTTTACTCTGCAGGCCAAGCCTTGTAAAGATTCTTCTTCGCGCGCCTTTCTCCCCCGCTCCTTTCTTCGCTGTCACAAAGATATCGTGCCATACCGGGAATCCGAGACCGCCCATCACGATCAGGAACATTGTCGTCAGGCTCACCAGCGGTGAATCAACATATTTCATAAAACTGCTGTTTCCGATAATATCAATTCCCGCATTGCAGAATCCCGAAATAGAATGAAAAACGCCGTACCAGATCCCTTTCGCCAGTCCAAACTCCGGTACAAACTTAAATGAAAAAAGCACTGCGCCAATCCCTTCTACTATGAATGTTCCCCGCACAATGCGGATGATAAACTTCACAAGACCCGACAGAGTATCCAAACCATAAGCCTCCTGGATCAGGATCCTGCCCTTCATTGATATCTTTTTCCCTAAAAGAAGGAAAAACAGCGCCATACATGCGATCACTCCCAGACCTCCGATCTGGATGAGGATCATCACTACCACCTGACCGAACAAGGTGTATTGTTCTGCAGGTACCACTGTGACAAGTCCGGTCACACAGACCGATGTCACGGATGTAAACAGCGCATCGATAAATTCGATGGGCTTCTGATTACAGATCGGCAGCCACAGGATTACGCCGCCCAAAAATATCACTCCAAAAAAGCCCAGGGCTACAATCTGCATTGTATTCAGTCTGACTCTTCTGGGGCTTTTTTCTCTCCTGTCCATATTGTCCTCCTGAACATATGCAGCACTCCCGTCCGTGCCGTTCCTGGCAGCCGGACTGCTGCAAAGATTTGTTCATGCGCTCAGGCATATTTCCTGCCCGGCATGCACTGCTATCTTAACACAGGCATATGTAAGATTCAATTTCAGGATGCTGTTCCGGGCATTTCTTGGCGATTTCTTAACTGTAGAGT
>DWVA01000200.1 GCA_019120475.1 Candidatus Blautia intestinipullorum
AATACCGGAAAATGATTTTTAGAAGACTTTTCATACTTACTCCTTTGCAAGACGGTATCCAAGTCCCCGGGCGGTCAAAAGCCAGCGGGGATGCGAAGGATCTTCCTCTATTTTTTCTCTCAGATGCCGGATATGCACCATCAGCGTATTTTCGTATCCATAATAGGAATCTCCCCAGGCCGCGCTGCACAGAGCGTCAAAAGTCACGATCTTTCCTCTGTTTTCATTCAGCTTTTTCAGGATGGCAAGTTCCTTTGCCGTAAGCGGCGTTTCTTTTTCTCCTCTCCGAACTGTGCCATACTCAAACAGCACCTGGCATTCTCCCAGACGGAGAACAGAAGCGTCTTCTGCATTTTTCTCCGTTCCAAACTGATACGCCCTCTTCAGGATAGCGCTGATTCGCAGCACAAGCTCCGGCGGAAGAAAAGGTTTCGTAATATAATCGTCGGCTCCAAGCCCCAGACCAAACAGCCTGTCTCTGTCCTCGTCCTTTGCGGAAAGAAAAAGGATCGGGATCTGAGATTTCTCTCTCAGCTTCTGAAACAGCCGGAATCCGTCCCCATCCGGCAGCATCACGTCCAGCACCGCCATATCGGGCCGCTCTCTTTGAAATACTTCCAGCGCTTCCGCCACACTTCCCGCCGTTACGATATTTTCATATCCGCTCTGACGCAAAATTCCCGCGATCATCTCCGCCAGATCCCGGTTGTCATCCACAAGCATGATCTTATATTGATGAATGTCCATAAACGCTTTCCTCCACATGATCTTCTGTTCTTTATTATAACCGCAGCCGGTTCCCCATTCCAATATCTTTCCGGCAGATTTAAGGAAAAAATAAGGTTTGATTAAGTCTCTTATAAGCCTGATGCTTTATAGTGTTTTCTGTAAAGAGCATATGTCCCCGGTCAAAAGGCGTATGCGGCGTATTCTTATTTTATTTTGAAAAATGAAGGAGGTATTATTTATGGGACCTGTTATTGCTACAGAATCTCTTACAAAAAAGTACAAGTCAAAGGTCGTTGTGGATCAGCTTGATCTTCGCGTGCCGGGAGGAAGCATTTACGGTTTTCTCGGACCAAACGGCGCAGGAAAATCCACCACTTTGAAAATGCTGCTCGGTCTTGTAAAGCCTACAGCAGGAAACATCACTATCCTCGGAAAAGAAGTCACCTCAAAAAACCGGCTGAGTATCCTTTCTTCTACAGGATCTCTGATCGAATCTCCCGCATATTACGGGCATTTGAGCGGTAAAGAAAATCTTCAGATCATCTGCACGCTGAAAAATGTTCCGGAAACAGAAATCTCCAGGGTTCTGCAGATTGTACGCATGAAAGATCAGCAGGATAAAAAGGTCAGCCAGTATTCCCTTGGCATGAAACAGCGCCTTGGCCTTGCCGCCGCCCTTTTGGGAAATCCGAAGATACTTCTCCTGGATGAACCTACCAACGGTCTGGATCCGGCAGGAATCCAGGAAATGCGGGAACTGATCTCCTCGCTTCCCAAGACATTCGGCATTACTGTACTGATATCCAGCCATCTTCTCTCTGAAATCGACCAGATGGCCACCCATGTAGGCATCATCAATCAGGGAGAGCTGGTATTCCAGGACAGTCTGTCCGTTCTCCACGAACACAGCCGTTCCAGACTGCTTCTTCGTACCTCGGACGATCAGAGAGCCTTCAGTTATCTGAAACATTCCGGACTTCCGGCTGAATGGAAAAACGGATCGCTCAGTCTCCGTACACTGGAGGACAACAGGATCATGCAGGCCGTCTCTCTTCTGGTAAATTCAGGAATCGGGATCCTCCGTCTTCAGGAGCAGCAGATGAGCCTTGAAGATATCTTCCTTCATCTTACAGGAAAGCAGGTGAGTTTATGAGTTCTGTATTTTTCCGGCAAATGCGGGCGGAAAAGCTGAAAGCACGGCATAAAAAAGCCCTTTTCGTCCCTCTGGGCTTTCTTCTGTTCCAGATTCTGTGGGCGGTCTGGCAGATTTCCTCTATGAAGCCCCAGGAACTTCCGGACGGGTATATGATGTTTTTTTATCAGCTTCCGCCGATGAACGCGATCATGCTTCCTCTGATGCTGTCCGTGATCGCCAGCAGAGTCTGCGATATGGAGGTAAAGGGCGACACTCTGAAGATTCTTTTTACACTTCAGAAGCGCGACGGATTTTTTGA
This sequence comes from Candidatus Blautia intestinipullorum, assembly GCA_019120475.1. Classification (GTDB taxonomy): domain Bacteria; phylum Bacillota; class Clostridia; order Lachnospirales; family Lachnospiraceae; genus Blautia_A; species Blautia_A intestinipullorum. The sequence goes on from DWVA01000200.1 coordinate 2,184, forward strand.
CTGCAAGTATCTCACCTGTCTCAAATATCTTCTGATATTTGTAGCGGGACAGGGGATCATGCTTCCGGTGCTGGGAACGATAAACCATTTCGGCAGCCTGAAAATATCCCTCTATCTTCTTTACCTTCTTGTCACCTTTACGGTAAGCGCTGTTATTCTGTGCATCCAGCAGTTTTTATCCCTGGTCTCGGAAAATCAGCTTCTTCCTCTTGGGGTTGGGCTTGCAGGATGCTTCCTTGGACTATTTTCCATGTTTTTCCCGGCGCCTGTGGCCCGTCTGATCCTGTGGGGATATTATTCTGTATTTGCCTGTGTGGGAATGGACTGGGATTCCGAGATCAACAAGATTCTCGGCTATTATGAGATTCCGTTTCCCACAGTTTCGTTTCTTCTGTTTCTGGCGGCAGGCATACTTATTTACCTGATCTGCCGGACCATAATTCAGAAAAAGGAGGTCTGACCTATGCTGGCTCGCTGTATCTCGGCAGAAAGCAGGAAGCTTTGCCATTCCATGATCCTTCCTGCCTGCCTTCTTATTCCCGTTATCCCCGCGATCATGGGAACTTTTAATTATCTGCAAAATCAGGAAATCCTGGAATCCGAATGGTATTCTCTGTGGACACAGAGCACTTTATTTTATGCCTGCTTCTTTTACGCCCCTCTGATCGGGCTTTACTGCTCCTATCTGTGGCGGCTGGAACACAGGCACAACAACTGGAATATGATCATGACTGCCCCGGTTCCTGTATCCTGTCTGTTTTTCGCCAAACTGGCAGTTATCCTGGCAATTACCCTGCTGACCCAGCTATGGATGGGAACTCTGTATCTCATATGCGGAAAGCTTGTAGGCCTGCCCGGATTCTGCCCGCCGGAGATCATTCTCTGGCTTCTCAGGGGAATTCTGGGCGCCGTACCGATCTGTTCCCTGCAGCTGCTTCTTTCCATGAAGATCCGCAGTTTTTCTGTCCCCATCGGCATTGCTCTGATAGGAAGCGTTACCGGAATGCTTATCATAAACAAGGATATGGGACTTGTCTGGCCTTACAGCCTGATGCTTCTCGGCATGAATTCAAATAAAACAGAAGACAGTCTGGCAGGCGGTTTCCTTCCCTTCCTGATTTCCGCCGTTCTGTTTTCCATAATTTTCTGCTTCATTTCCGTCCGGCTTATGAAACATCAGGACATCCGGTCATAAAAAGGAAATATACAAGGATGCAGGCCAAAGGACGCGGCGGCAAATTCAGCGGAAAACCTTGACAAAACAAAAGCGCTCCCATATAATGGATTTTCAGAAGAAGCCTTTGTTCGTTTGTACACCAGTAAATATCATACCGTTAAGGGCTTGTACTGGTTTCGACGGGGGCTTTGAAGCTGAGGAAGCCATCCGCAGACTCCTGGACTGCGCACCAACCGGGAAACTAAATATAAACGCAGACGAACAGTACGCGTTAGCAGCCTAATTGCTGCTCGTCAGCCCTGATGCACTCACACACCAGGGATCTGGCGTCGACTATGTGAGAAACCTTGCCGGGTAAGCTTTGCCCCGGCAGATGTATCATGAAGCTACTGAAGCCTTAAGCCTGTCGGTGGGCGTAAAGCGGAGGGAATGTTAAAACAGCGACTGTGATGGGAGATGCCTTAGGGGATAGGCTTTCGGACGCGGGTTCGATTCCCGCCAGGTCCATAAAAAAATGCCGCATACGCGGCATTTTTTATTTTGGAAATTCTTTAGAAACATTTGCTGCAGGCAGTATAACCCTGGGCAATCGCGTCGGCTTCTGATATCTGTCTTGCCTTATCGGGATTCATATTGCCGCAGTTCGGAATGCTGTGATATTTTTCGCCTGTGGCGGATAACCACACAGTAGCTGAATTTGTTGTCTCCGCTGTCGTTTCCGGCACAGTATTCTCCGCAGGTGCAGAAACAGCCTTTGTTTCCTCTTCCGCTCCCGAAACTTCGTCACCTGAAGAATAATCATTACACGGCGAAGCCGTCCATGTGACCGATGTTCCGTCGGACACAGCGGTAACGGTTCCCTGTTCGTCTGTGCGGAATACGGGAATATCCATATCGGAAAGCCGTTCCATAGTCTCCGCTGACGGATGATGATACTGATTTCCCATGCCGCAGCTTATAACAGCATAGGAAGGCGTGGTAGCCTCAAGAAAATCCCAGGATGTAGAGCTTGATGATCCATGATGTCCTACGCACAGAACGTCACAGTCCAGATCCACATCAGGCCTGATCATGTCCTCTTCGCTTTTTTCTTCCGCGTCTCCTGTGAAAATAAAGCTTGTAGAACCATTCTCCAGCTTGATCGCAACAGAATTATTATTGCTGTCATCGGCATTAATGCCATCCGGAGCAAGGATGGTAAAGCTGCCTGTGCCAAAAGAATAAGAGTCTCCCACAAATGGATATTTTACTTCAAGACCTTTCGAAGAAGCGGTATCCATAAATTCTGCGAAAACGTCGGAGTTCTGCGTATAGTCGGCACCGATCAGATTGCTGACTGTAAAATCATTCATGCAGTCGATAAGCCCTGACACATGATCTTCGTCATAATGTGAGGAGATCATGTAATCAATATTCCGGACATTCTGCTGACGCAGGTAGGAGACAACCCCATCCGCGTGTTCCTGGTCACCGCCGTCATACAGCAGATTCTGACCGCCTGACTGTACAAGGATAGATAAGCCTTCTCCGACATCAATAAAATGTACAGCCATATCCGTATCCGCCCCGGCCCATACATTGAGCTGAGGCAGAAACAGTCCGCAGACAAGGAAAAGTGACAACAGAAAATAAGATATTTTTTTCTTTAAGCGCATCATATGATCTCCTCCTTTGTATATAATTTCACATCAGACCGGCAAATACAGAGGCGCCGATCACTGTGCAGAGCCCGCATACTACAATGGCAAGGCTGCTCATAGCGCCTTCCACTTCTCCCATTTCCATTGCCTTGGCCGTTCCCACCGCATGGGAGGAGGTTCCAACAGCGAGTCCTCTGGACACCGCATAACGGATGCGGAATATTTTACACACAGTCTCCGCCGTCATATTTCCCAGAACACCGGTAATGATGATCACAGCGACGGAAATCGTTACATATCCTCCCAGTTCTTCGGAAACACCCATTCCGATCGCTGTTGTAATAGATTTCGGAAGCAGGGTGACGTACTCTTTATGGCTGAG
>DWVA01000201.1 GCA_019120475.1 Candidatus Blautia intestinipullorum
TTCCAGAAAAAGGAAAGGAAAAACGCGGCGAAGGCAAACAGAATGGATTGAAAACACAGCAGGATATTTTCTGTCTGAAGCACTGTTTTCGGCAGCATCAAATATAATTTCACAGACTCCCAGGCGGTCTGGATCTTTTCCTGCCAGAAAGAAAAGTCTGACCACTGTCCCGGTATCCAGTCCCGCGGAATCTCCGTTTTATCCCAGAGCAGCCAGAGCATAAGCCCTGCGATGAACACCGCCGCAGCCGTCCACATCCAGAACCCGGCTTCTCTGAGGCTGTATTTTTGCCTCTCTTTCCCGGCGTTTCTCAACAGACACAGGAAAACTTCCGCCGGAAAAAGCAGAAGACCGCCAGAAGATAAGATCCTCAGAAAATCTCCCGGGGCCATCGTTCCGGAAAGCCCGTAACTCATAAGGAACTGCCGGACAGCATCCTCCCGGCTTCCCTCTCCCTTTTCCAGAAACAGCCGGGTGCCGGTATTTTCTTCCTGATCCGGACGGATGAGGATCACCTGCTGTTTCCAGGGAAGAACCTTTCTTACCAGATACTCTTCTCCCTGAAGCAGAAGGATCCTGCCTTCCGCCTGTTCTGTTCCAAAAAGCTCCATAGAGGTTTTCCTGTCGATCACGCAGCCTTCTTTATCTTTTTCAGAAAATCCGTTCAGCCTGCTGTCGTAAAGAAGGGCGTTTCCGTACAGGCCGCCCAGAAGGGCCTGAGAGGTTCTTCCATACTGTCCGTCTGAAAGAGACACTAGGCCTCCTTCCCAGTAAAAACAGGCGGAGATCTTTTTTTCTGCTTTTTCCGCCGTTTCCAGAATATCTTTCATCTGTTTCTGATCCGGATAGGAGCCGGCGAGAAACACAGAAACCGACGGTTCTTCCTGCATCTTTGTCCAGGCCAGGAGGCTTTCTCCATAAAAGATCAGTACAAGGAGTCCAAGGATCAGACGTTTCGCATAGCGTACGCGGAACATCTGAACCGCCCGGATCATGTTTCCTGCAGCCGTACCCGGCTGCCGTCTTCGATTCCTCTGTCTGTATCCGTGATCACCTTCTGAGACGCTGAGAGAACGCCGTCCTGAAGAGCCGCCCTTGTCTCATTCTGCTCCTGCACCGTTACATCCACCTTTCTGGCCACCTGTACTTCTCCCAGCACAGAGGACTGGGTATCGATCACAAATACATACTGCTGTCCCTCTGTTCCGTAAAGAGCAGAAAGAGGCACGCAGCTTTTATAAGGCCCTGTTTCTTTTGTGATCGTAAATTCCACATTCTCCCCAATAGAAAAACTTCCGTCAGGCACCGACACAGTTACAAGAAAGCTGCCGGGATTCTCGGGATCTTCCTGTACAGACTGCACCTGAGCGGTATCTACTGTTTTCCCTCCGTTTCCTTCCAGCGTAACCTTTCCTCCTGCTTCCACATATTCCAGATCGTCGCTGTCAACAGTTCCCGTCATTTTCATTTCTCCGGAAAGCCTGTAAAGAACCGCTGCCGATTCCTGTGTTGTCTGTCCTCCCGTTTTTACAGACAGATTTTTCACCACTCCGTCTGAAGGAGCCTGCACTTCCCCGTTATTCGCTTTTAAATCCTGAAGCTTTGCAAGCTCTTCTTTAAGATTTCCAAGCTGCCGCTTAAGATTCTGATCTGTACTGTCCTGCGCGGAGGGGATCGCTGCGTCCTGTACCGCCCGGTCAGCCGCCGTCACCTCCTGGTTTCTGCTGATGATCACCTGATTTAAAGACTCTCTTTTTGCCCTTACGTCATCCTCTAAAGCCTGCTCCTCTGAACTATCCTGGTAAGGGTCTGTTTCATTGTTTGAGGTACCGTCTCCCTGCTGGCCGGAACCGTCGCTGAAATCCGGAGTGGAAGAAAATTCATTTTTTTCCTTCTGTTTTTCCGCTTCTTTAAGAGCCTCCGCTTTTTTCGCTCTGTAATCTTCCAGTCTCTGTATGGCAATATTCAGTTCGTTCTGGGCGTTTGCGATATTCACATCTCCGTTTCCCAGAGCAGTATCCAGATCCTGCTGGGCTCTGCTGGACTCATAGGATTTTTTCTGGCTGTCAATACTCTTCTGGCTTTCCAGATCGCTGAGAGCCAGCTCTTTTTCCTGTATCTCGTCCTCTTTCTGGTCTATCGCCTCCTGAATAGAGGAGTCCAGCACCGTAAAAAGCGCCTGTCCCTTTTTTACAGTTTCTCCTGCCTGGACCAGCACCTGGGCTACTTTCTGGTTTTCCAGAGTAAATACCGCTTCTTCCTGCGTTCCTTCTATTGTCCCGCTTCCGGATACCTGGTGCGTGATCATCTGATTCTGTATGGTGGATGCCTGTACCCGCGCCACACTGACGGAGTCCGCCGCCCGGGACAAAAACGTAAACAGAAGCATTGCGCAGAAAAATACGGCAATCCATTTTAATAATTTTTCTCGTCTCATTTTTTTACTCCTTAACAGCCGTGGAAACAATTCCCTGTTCCAGATAATCCTGCCCCGCCAGGAATACCAGCACCGCCGGGAGCAGCGCCAGCACCGAAGCGGCAAAGGCAGAGCCCGCCTGATCTATGCTGATGTTTGGCAGGTACAAAGATAACGGCCACTTTTCCTTTGTTTTTAAAAACGCCATAGGCTGTTCCAGAAGATTCCAGTTTTCCAGAAATCCCAGGACCAGAGCGGAAATAATCCCCGGAGAACCAAGAGGAATCCCGATCTTAAGAAAAATCTGGAGTTCTCCCGCCCCATCCAGTCTCGCCGATTCCATCAGTGATTCCGGCAGTCCTTCAAAGAAACGGTACATCAGAAAAACAGGAAAGGTGGAAAACACTGACGGAAGGATAATTCCTGTCAGAGTGTCCAAAAGCCCAAGGCTGTTCAATACCAGATAGTTGCTCAGCATCATAACCTGAAAAGGCATCATCATCAACGCTATATAAAGGGTAAACAGCAGTTTTTTTGCCGGGAAACGGAATCTTGCGAATCCCCAGGCCGCCGGAGCTCCCACCAGGATCTGTCCGGCCAGGATAGGCACTGTGATTTTTACCGAATTCCAGAACATTACAAAAAATTCCGGTGAATCCAGAAGTATCTTTACATAAGAGCGAAAGGTAGGATATTCCGGCAGAAGCTTCCAGGATGCGAAGCCTTCTCCGCTGCCCAGCACAGGCGCCAGTAGAGTGTCCAGTTCCTTTCCTCCCATCAATGAGCCGCAGACAAGAAACAATACTGGAAATACCGCGATCCCGGCCAGAAGAATAAGAATTCCTGTCATGATTTTTTTTATCATTTCTCTCCCTCCCATGCCTTTTGAAGCGCCAGTATGAGAAGAAGGATCACGGCTCCTGTCACCACCGCCGCCGCTGCCATTTTATCCAGGGCAAGATCCCGGTACCAGTTGTTGAAAAGATGCTGCAAAAGATACATGCTGTCCTGAGGATAGTCTCCCGCCACCAGATATGCCTCCCGGAATACCTTAAAGCCGTTCAGAAGAGAAAGCACCACAATGGTAAACATAGCCGGAAGAAGATTTGGCAGGGTGATAAAGAAAAAGCATTTCCACTCCCCCGCCCCGTCCACTCTGGCGGCGTCGTACATTGCCGGCGGGATGGCTCCCAGCCCAGCTACCCAGAGGACCACGTCGTATCCCAGGTTTCGCCAGAGATAACTGACTACCAGCACCCCAAAGGAGGCGTCTGTGTTCATCCAGTCAACTCCGTTTAAGGATAATACAGAAAACAGGTGGTTCAAAAGTCCGTTGTCATGGAACAGGACCTTCCACAAAAGCACCACCGATGCCACAGGTATAGCCATGGGAAGAAGGAACATACTTTTCAAAAGCTGCATTCCCTTTTTTCTTTTTGTGAGAAGCACTGCGATCAGAAGCGACAGCAGTACCAGCGCCGGAATACAGACGGCAAAAAAACGCAGGGTATTTCCCGCAGCCAGCCGGAACGCCTGATTTTCAAAAACAGACTGATAATTTTTCAATCCGGTAAACGTTCCGCTTACGGCGCTGAAAAAGGACCGGCGCACTACATCCAGAAAAGGAACCAGCCAGAAAATCCCCACACCTGCAAAGCTGGGAAGAAGAAAGAAAAGTCCTTTTAATTCACGTTTTCTTCTGTTCAAATCCAGGTCACATCCTTACTTTTTGCGTGGAGGGATACCTCCGTGTCTGTACAGGCGGAAGCTGCCTCTGTATGATATAAGGATAGCAGAGAAATCTCTAGGAAATCTCTAAATAAAAGACAGTGCCATCATATAAATATCGATTTTCCATATTTTTTAGAGACAATTTAAAGAGTATTCTGCTATTATTATGTTGATATATTGTGAGATCAGGATCAGAGACAAAAATCCGGCGGTATATTTGCGCCGCAGCATCAGAGCGCCTGATCCGGAAAGGAAACAGATATGAATATTTTAATGATAGAGGATGACAAAGAGCTCTGCGAGACAGTAGCCTTCCGCCTGGAACAGGAAGGCTTTTCTGTGGATGTGTGCCATGACGGAGAGGAAGGACTATATTATATGCAGGAAAGTATCCATGATCTGGTGATCCTTGACCGGATGCTTCCTCACATGGATGGAGTAACGCTTCTTAAGGAAGCCCGGAGCCGGCAGATCAAAACGCCGGTGATCTTTCTTACCGCCCTGGGCGAGCTGAACGACAAGGTTGCCGGACTGAACTGCGGGGCGGACGATTATATGATAAAGCCTTTCGCCTTTGAAGAACTTCTGGCAAGGATCCGCTGTCTTCTCCGAAGACCTGGAACCTACGAGGCGTCTTCCGTACTGAATCT
>DWVA01000202.1 GCA_019120475.1 Candidatus Blautia intestinipullorum
GGCGCTGCATTTTCTGCGCCTGCTTCATCAGATTATTCATGTTCCCCGGCATTCCCATGCCCGGGAATCCTCCACGTTTTGCCATTTTTATTTCCTCCTGGTTTTCTGTCTCTTTCCTGCTTTCCGGAAAGGCAACGATTATTTTTTTCATTTAATACTTCAAAAGTATATTTTATCGGCGGTTCTCTGTCAATATATTCCGCCTATTCCCCTGACAGAGCCCCGGGGTCTTCTTCTATCACTACGTCCATATGGATGTTCTCCCGGATTGCTTCGTCCACAGTGATCCTGGAAAGATTCGTCTGCTGGTGGTCTTCCGCCACAAGCATATGAAGTTCTATTCTTTTTCCGATCTGTCTTTCTATGATTTCCTGCAGTTCTTTCGCGGCCTCCGATCCGTCAGGATAATTTCTTCCCAGAGGCGTCTGGAATTCCACAAAAAGAACAGGTTCTCCCGTTTCTCCGTTATACTTTGGAATCGATTTCAGCAGTGCCTGTTTAAAAGCCGCTGTTGTCTGTCCTACAATGACTTTCCATCCCTCCATTACCTTTTTCAGATCTTCCGGAGCCGCCTTCTGAGGCTTTTTCTCCTCCATCTGAACCGGAACGGCGCTCCTGTTTTCCGAAATAGACTCTGCCTGTACGACTGTCTGCTGCACCGGCCGCTCCTCTATCTTCTGCTCCAGTACACGGATCCTGTCCAGAACAGAATCAAGATTCGTCTCCATTGAAGGCCTGCACAGTTTGATAAGGGCGATCTCCACCAACACCCTTTTCTGGGTGGCAGAGCGAATCTGATTGGAAAGATCCGAAAAAATACGGATATAGCGCATCAGCGTCTCCACATCCGTCATCTGGCTTTCTTCCTGAAGAAGCCGGAGGTTTTCTGATGATACGTCGATGGCCTCTTCCGGATTTTCCGAGGTCTTTACCAAAAGGAGATTCCTCATATACCAGGTAAAATCTCCTACAAACTGTCCCAGCTCTCTTCCCCCTACGATCAGATCTTCCAGGATATGGATAGAACCTGTTACGTCTCCTGCAAGGACTTTCCGCAAAAGCCTGCTGAAAACCTCTGTATCCACAGCTCCCAGCACATCAAGCACTTTGTCATACGTCAGCTTCTGCCCCAGATAAAAGGCAATGCACTGATCCAAAAGGCTTAAGGCGTCACGCATGGAACCGTCTCCGGCCTTTGCCACATAGCGGACCGCCTTCTCTTCCGCCTCCACTCCCTCCGCTTTCAGAAGCTCGGTCAGACGGGCGGCGATGGTGTCGATGGAAATACGGTGAAAATCATATCGCTGGCAGCGGGACAGGATAGTCACCGGGATTTTATGCGCTTCTGTCGTAGCCAGGATAAAGATCACATAGGACGGCGGTTCCTCCAGGGTTTTTAAAAGAGCGTTAAAGGCTCCTGTAGAAAGCATATGAACTTCGTCTATGATATAAACCTTATATCTTCCTTCTGTGGGGCGGTAGGTAACCTCCTCCCTGATCTCACGGATGTTGTCCACTCCGTTGTTGGATGCGGCATCGATCTCGATCACATTCATCGCTGTTCCAGCCTGGATCGCCTTACACATCTCACATTCGTTGCAGGGACTTCCGTTTACAGGATGGCTGCAGTTCACCGCTTTTGCCAGGATTTTCGCCACCGTAGTCTTTCCGGTTCCCCGGGTTCCGCAGAAAAGATAGGCGTGTCCGATGCGGTTTGCCTTTATCTGATTTGTCAGGGTGGTCACGATATGGTCCTGCCCTTTCACATCTGCAAAATTGTCGGGCCTGAATTTTCTGTACAGGGCAGTATAACTCATGGAACTTCTCCTCTCTCAAAGGAAAAGGATGCCGCAGAACAGCGCCGGATGCGTTCTGCAACATCCCTTTCTCATTCTCTATCCGTCATTACTGTTATCAGTCGCCGAAGCTGATGCCGATCTCTTTTGCCGCTTTTACGGTCTGATCTTTCGGAGAAACCATCTTCAGCTTGCCTGCGCACTCTGCCAGCGGCACTCTCTTGATCTTGTTGTTGACGATGGCGATCATGATTCCGTATTCTTCATCCAGGATCGCTTCCGCAGCGCCTGCGCCGATCCTTGTGGAAAGTACACGGTCGTATGGGCAGGGCTCTCCGCCTCTCTGAATATGTCCGGGAACAGTTACGCGGACTTCGCTTCCGATTTCCTTATTGATAGCATCGGCGATTTCATAGGATACGGAAGGATACTTCTTGGCTCTCTCCGCAAGACGCTCCTTGTATTTCTTCTTGGACAGCTTTGCGTCTTCCTTGGAGATCGCTCCTTCCGCTACTGCCAGGATCGTAAACCGTTTGCCGGCCTTATTTCTCTTTTCGATAGCCGCGGCCACTTTCTTGATATCGTAAGGGATCTCCGGAATCAGGATGATATCCGCTCCGCCTGCAAGACCTGCATGAAGAGTCAGACTTCCTACCTTATGTCCCATGATCTCCACAATAAACACACGTCCGTGGGAAGTAGCCGTAGTATGGATGCAGTCAATCGCATGGGTGGCGATATCCACCGCGCTCTGGAATCCAAAGGTCATATCTGTGCCATAGATATCATTGTCGATCGTCTTGGGAAGATGGATGATGTTCAGTCCCTCTTCTCTTAACAGATTCGCTGTTTTCTGGGTTCCGTTTCCTCCCAGGATCACCAGACAGTCCAGACAGAGTTTATAATAAGTCTGTTTCATGGCTTCCACTTTGTCCAGGCCCTTTTCATCCGGCACGCGCATCAGCTTAAACGGCTGGCGTGAAGTTCCGAGAATGGTTCCGCCCTGGGTCAGGATACCGGAAAAATCCTTGGAAGTAAGCATACGGTATTTGCCGTAGATCAACCCCTTGTATCCATCGTCAAATCCATAAACTTCCAGATCGTCCACTGCATTGGAAAGGGCTTTTACCACACCTCTCATGGTTGCATTCAGAGCCTGACAGTCGCCGCCGCTTGTCAGTAATCCAATTCGTTTAATCATAATTGATCGCACCCCGCTTCTCATTTATAGTTTTCTCTATTATATAATACTTCCCCCCCTCTTGACAAGCCTTGAAAAATCGTCTATACTTAAATTCCGCGCAGCCGGGGAGTTAGCGGTGCCCTGTAC
>DWVA01000203.1 GCA_019120475.1 Candidatus Blautia intestinipullorum
GCAAGCTTGATGAGGATTACCCGGATGTCCTTAGCCATAGCCAGAAACATTTTCCGGAGATTTTCCGCCTGTAATTCCACCTTATCCTTGGAATAATTAAGCTGTCCCAGTTTTGTCACCCCGTCTACCAGAAGGGCCACCTCGGAGCCGAATTCCTTTTCAACCTCCTCGTCGGTCATCCAGGTATCCTCTACGGCGTCGTGGAGAAGTCCTGCCACGATCGTTTCCTTATCCAGCTCCAGATCCGCCAGAATGATGGCAACACACAGAGGATGGATGATGTAGGGTTCCCCTGATTTTCGTTTCTGATCCTTATGGGCCTCTTTCGCCACCTCATAAGCTTTCTGTATCATGGAAATATCCGCGGAGGGATGATACTTTCTCACACTGGAGATCAGTTCCTGATACAAATCCTCCGGACTGGTAAAGTCATTCATAGACTTTACCGCCGCGTCCGCTTTTTTCACAGATTCCAGTTTTTCCTGCTCCGACTGTCCGGAGCTGTTTTCAATCTGTACGTTTTTCTTTGTCTCTGCCATTATCTCCCACCTGTCTGATATCGTCTTTACGTGGTTATTTATTTTCCCTCATAGCGGATCACAGAATCCACACTGTATCCTTTCAGTTTCTCTCTTCCTTTAAGTCCGGCCAGTTCCATAAGGAACACAATTTTTACAACCTCTCCTCCAAGCTGCTCCACCAGCTTTACCGCAGCCTCGACGGTTCCGCCTGTTGCGATCAGATCGTCGATGATGGCAACCTTCTGTCCCGGCTTGATCGCGTCCTTATGCATCTCGATCTCCGCGCTTCCATATTCCAGATCATAGCTCTGGGAAATCGTATCGCAGGGAAGTTTTCCTTTTTTTCTCACCGGTACGAAAGCCTTATGAAGATTATAGGCAATAGGTACTCCAAACATGAAGCCTCTTGACTCTGTTCCCACGATCACATCCACGTCCACATCCTGCAGAAATGCCTGCATGGAATCAATCGCAAGCTTTAATCCGTCTGCATCCTGCAGAATACTGGTAACGTCCCGGAAAATGACTCCCGGCTCCGGAAAATCCGGAATGCTTCTCACATACTCTTCTATTTTCTTCATACTTCCGTACCTCCGCTTCTCTAAATGAAAATCATAACTGTTCTGCGCCTGCATACAGGACGCGGAACAGTTATCGCAAAACAATCAATATAAGTCCAGATAAGTATATCACTTTTTTTCAGGGGAATCAATGAAAAACCCGACAGGACTCGGCAAAAACCGCCGCTGTCCGCCTTTTTTCAGTATTCAGCAGTAATTGCGGATCACAATCTGGAGGTTTTCTCTTCCCTGATATGTATTGATTTCAGGATAATAGGTAACAGAAATCGTTTCCCTGCTTCCCGCATACGCGGCAAAGGCTGCCGCCTCTCCAAAATAAACCGCCTCAGCCAGACCTCCGTCAGGCGCCTGAAGCTTCATCTTCGCCACATTCTGATTTTTCCCCAAAATCCTGAGATTTAAAACCCGAAGATCCTTTTGGGCAAACAAAGGTTTTGTATTTCCTTTTCCAAAAGGTTCCAGTACCGACAGTTCCTCCGTCAGTTCTTTTGTCAGATAAGAAATCGGCATTGGGACGTCAATGGTAATTTTCGGGGTAAGCTCTTTTTCTGTCAGGGTACAGTTTTCGTTCAGTTTCCTGCGGAACAGTTCCACATTTTCCTCTTTCAGGGACAGCCCCGCCGCCATAGGATGCCCGCCGAACTGTTCCAGAAGCTCCCGGCACTTTACCAGCTCGTCGTACATGGAGTACGCCTCAATGGAACGTCCGCTGCCTTTTACTCCATTTTCTCCTCTGGTAAGCACAAATACCGGTTTGTAATATTTTTCCCTGATCCTGCCGGCAATGATTCCCGCCAGACTTTCATGACATTCCGGAAGATACACTACCAGCACCGGGTCTTTTTTCAGCTCTGTTTCCTCGATCAGACGGACGGCCTCCTCTTTTCCTTTTTCTGTCATTGCCTTTCTGCTCTGGTTCAGGGCAAGAAGATCTCCCGCTTCCCTGGCGGCTTTCTCCGGATCCTCTTCACAGAGAAGCTTCAGCGAGCGGGAAGCTGTGTCAAGCCGGCCGCTGGCATTGATACAGGGGCCGAGGACAAATCCCACATGGTAAGCAGTGATCCTTCCGCCTTCCAGTCCGTTGGCGGCAATCAGGGCACGCAAACCCGGGTTCTTTGTATGTTCCAGTCTTTTCAGGCCTTCTTTCACGATAATTCTGTTTTCACCCTGAAGATCCATTACATCCCCTACGGTAGCTATCGCGGCCGCCTCAGAAAACTCCAGGATCTCTTCTTCCAGTATTCTATGCTTTTCATAAAGAGCCCATATCAGTTTCCAGGCTACCGCAGCACCGCAGAGATTCTTGTTGGGATAAGCGCAGTCGGACTGCTTTGGATTGATCACTGCGTCCGCCGGAGGAATCATCCATTCTCTTCTCTTTTCCGTATCTGTATAGGGGATTTCATGATGATCTGTCACGATCACCGTCATCCCTCCTTCTTTTGCCTGGGCGATTTCTTCTGAAGCGGCAATTCCGTTGTCGCAGGTGACGATGGTATCTATCTGGTCTTCCAGGGCCTGTTCGATCAACTGTCTGTGGATCCCGTATCCGTCCTTTACTCTGTCTGGAATGTAAGTATCCACCTGGGCGCCCAGACGTTTCAGCCCCCTCAGAAGTATAAAAGTGGAGCTTACCCCGTCGATGTCATAATCTCCGATGATCCTGATCTTTACGTGAGAGGCGATTTTTTCCGAAAGTATTTCCACAGCCTTTTCCATATCTTTTAAAAGCCAGGGGGAAGGAAGTTCTTTGAAAGTTCCATAAAGGTACTCCCTGATATTTTCTTCTCCCACCACGTCTCTGTTCCGTATCAGTCTGGCTGTCACCGGATCAATACCGAACCGTTTCCCTATTTCCTGAAAATCAGCCTTTTTGGCCATCACTACCCATCTTTCCATCTTTTTCTCCTGTCACTGTTTTTATTTTACA
>DWVA01000028.1 GCA_019120475.1 Candidatus Blautia intestinipullorum
TCATTTATACATAAGGAGGAGATACCATGGAACATATTAAAACCTTAAATACAAAGAATTTACAGAATACCGTAAAAAAAGGCGGATGCGGCGAGTGCCAGACCTCCTGTCAGTCAGCATGCAAAACTTCCTGCACAGTAGGAAATCAGAGCTGCGAGCATAAATAAGACGGGAGATTCAGAAAACAGTTAAGCAGCGGGTTGAAATCCGCTGCTTATTCTTATGCTGCCGGAAATTTATAAAAAAGCCGGAAAATGGGCTCTCCATATGATAAAGGGCAGGAGCCGCGGGAAAAGATCGGCATTTTCCGGATACTGCCGGCAGTATGAGAAAAGAGGAAAACTTACAGGAAAGGATTTCGATGACATGAGTCTGATTCACAGATACCAGAGCAACGGATATAATATTGTTCTGGATATAAACAGCGGATGTATTCATCTGGTAGATTCCGTGACTTATGAAGTGCTTCCCTATATGGAAGAAGGCTTGTCTTCAGAAGAGATCACTGGAAAACTGAAGGACAGGTTCAGCGGGGAGGATATCCGGACTTCCATTTCAGAGTGCGAAAAGCTGAAAGAAGAGGGAATGCTGTTTACCAGAGACATCTACGAAAACGCGATCGACGAGTTTACAAAAAACAGGCAGACGGTAGTAAAGGCGCTCTGCCTTCATATCGCCCATGACTGCAATCTTGCATGCCGTTACTGCTTCGCGGAGGAAGGCGAGTATCATGGTCGAAGAGCCCTGATGTCTTTTGAGGTAGGAAAAAAGGCCCTGGATTTTCTGATCGCGAATTCCGGCTCCAGAAGAAACCTGGAGGTGGATTTCTTCGGAGGAGAACCTCTTATGAACTGGGAGGTGGTAAAACAGCTTGTCCAGTATGGCCGGGAACAGGAAAAAATACACAATAAAAACTTCCGTTTTACTCTGACTACCAACGGGGTTCTTTTAAACGATGAGGTAATGGAATTCTGCAACCGGGAGATGGCGAACGTCGTTCTCAGCGTAGACGGACGGAAAGAAGTGCATGACTATATGCGGCCCTTCCGGAAAGGCGCGGGCAGCTACGATCTGATCATGCCGAAGTTTATCAAATTTGCGGAATCCAGAAACCAGGACAAGTATTATGTGCGCGGAACCTTTACCCATCATAATCTTGATTTCTCAAAAGATGTGCTCCACCTTGCGGATCTGGGATTTAAGCAGATTTCCGTAGAACCGGTGGTAGCTTCCGAGAAAGAGGAATATGCTATCCGCAGGGAAGATATTCCTAAAATACTGGAAGAATATGATATTCTGGCAAAAGAGATGATCAAAAGAGAAAAAGAGGGAAGAGGCTTTAACTTCTTCCATTTCATGATCGATCTTACAGGAGGCCCCTGCGTTTATAAGCGTCTGTCCGGATGCGGTTCCGGAACAGAATATCTTGCCGTGACTCCCTGGGGAGACTTTTACCCCTGTCATCAGTTCGTGGGCGAGGAAGAATTCCTGATGGGAAATGTGGATGAGGGGATCACTCATCCGGAGATCAGTGAGAAATTCAAAAGCTGCAATGTTTATACAAAGGAAGACTGCAGAAACTGCTTTGCCAGGTTTTACTGCAGCGGAGGCTGCGCCGCCAATGCCTACCATTTCCAGAAAGATATCAAGGGCAGCTATGAAATCGGCTGCGAGCTTCAGCGCAAGCGCGTAGAGTGCGCCATTATGATTAAAGCCGCATTGGCAGATTAAAAGGATAAGAAGGGAAAAATCATGAAGAAAAACAGAGCAGTTGCGGTGCTGGTTCTGACTGTGATCATCACAGCCTTCCTGTGCTATACAGCCGGAATAGGTCTGGGACCTACAGGAACCGGATCCGCGAAAAACATCAAAACAGGTCTGGACCTGGCCGGAGGAGTCAGCATCACGTATCAGGCAAAGGAAAAAAATCCTGACAGCGAAGAAATGTCGGACACTGTTTACAAAATGCAGAAACGTGTGGAACAGTACAGTACGGAAGCACAGGCTTACCAGGAAGGCAGCAACCGTATTACCGTGGAGATCCCGGGAGTTACAGATGCAGATGAGATTCTGAACGATCTGGGTAAACCAGGTTCTCTGTGTTTTATTGAGCAGACGGACGAGGACGGAAACGAGAACTTCACTTATGACGGAAGCAAGTATGTACTTTCAAGAAGTTTGGAAGAGATCAGAGAGTCCGGCTCTGTGGTACTGGAAGGTACCGATGTAGCAGACGCAGAGGGCGGCGCTTACCAGGAGCAGAACGGCAGCTCCCGTGAATATGCGGTAAATCTGACGCTTACGGACGAGGGCAAAGAAAAATTCGCCGAGGCTACTGAGAAGAACGTAGGAAGCCAGATCGCTATTGTATACGATGATGAAGTCCTGAGCGCCCCAACTGTTCAGGAAGCGATCACCGGCGGCCAGGCGCAGATCAATGGAATGGCGGATGTGGAAGAAGCACAGAATCTTGCGTCTTATATCCGTATCGGTTCCCTTAGTCTGGAACTGGAAGAGCTCCGTTCCAGCGTAGTGGCAGCTCAGTTGGGCGAGGAAGCGATTACCACCAGCGTTATCGCCGGAGGAATCGGTCTGGTGCTGGTGATCCTGCTTATGGTGATCGTATACCGTATCCCGGGCCTTGTTTCCGGAATTGCTCTGATCCTTTATACAGCGATTGTTCTGATCACAATTAACGCTTTTGACATCACTCTGACGCTTCCGGGTATTGCGGGTATTATCCTGGGTATCGGTATGGCGGTAGACGCAAACGTCATTATCTACGCGCGTATTAAAGAAGAAATCGCAGCGGGCGCTTCTGTGAAAGGAGCGATCAAAGGCGGTTTTTCAAAGGCGTTTTCTGCGATCTTTGACGGAAACATCACTACTCTGATCGCCGCGTTCGTACTGATGTGGCTTGGCTCCGGCACAGTGAAGGGCTTTGCCTACACTCTGGCCCTGGGTATTGTAGTGTCCATGTTTACGGCGCTTGTTATTTCCAGATTTGTAGTCAACGCTCTGTATGCGGTGGGCGTCCAGGATGAAAAATTCTATGGAAGGGCAAAAGAAAGAAAATCCGTCAACTTTACCGGCAAAAGAAAAATTTTCTTCCTGATCTCCATCCTTCTGATCCTGTCAGGACCTGGAGCGATGATCGTAAACAGTCTGACCGGAGGAAGCGCACTGAACTACAGTCTGGAGTTTTCAGGAGGTACGGCTACTACAGTTACCTTCAATGAAGATATGGATATCAAGCAGATTGATTCCGAAGTGACTCCGGTGGTGGAAGAAGTAACCGGCGACAAGAACGTACAGCCTACAAAGGTTGTGGGAACAAACCAGGTAGTGATCAAAACGCGCGCGTTGTCTCAGGATGAACGCGAGGCGCTGAATCAGGCGCTGGTGAAGAACTTTGACGTAGACGAAAGTCTGATCTCTACAGAAAGCATTTCTTCTACAGTAAGCTCAGAGATGCGCAGAGACGCCATTGTAGCTGTGGTTGTAGCTACCGTATGTATGCTGATCTATATCTGGTTCCGGTTTAAGGATATCTGTTTTGCCAGCAGCGCGGTTCTGGCTTTGATCCATGACGTTCTTGTGGTATTTGCGTTTTACGCGATCTCCAGGACATCTGTGGGAAATACCTTTATTGCGGTTATGCTGACGATCGTAGGATATTCCATTAACGCCACGATTGTTATTTTTGACCGTATCCGTGAACACTTGAAAGCGGGCGGAAAGCAGGAGAGCCTGGAAGAGGTGGTGAATACAAGCATCACGCAGACTCTGACAAGAAGTATCTATACGTCTCTGACAACCTTCATCATGGTTGCGGTTCTTTACATTATGGGAGTTTCCTCCATCCGGGAATTTGCGGCACCCCTTATGGTAGGTATTCTGTGCGGAGCTTATTCCTCCGTATGTATCACCGGTCCTCTCTGGCTTGTGATGAAGCGCTATTTCAGAAAGACAGCGACGGCTGTTCCTGCTGTAGAGGCAAATGTTTCTGTTAAAGAAAACAGAAATCAGAATATAAATGCCCCAGGCGGGAAAAAAGCGGATAACAGAAATCAGAACGGCAAAAACCAGCCGAAAAAGAAAAACAGAAAAAGAGTAGCGGAACGTCTGGCAGCACAGGAGGCGGCAGAGAAGGCGGCTTCCGCTGAAAAGAAATCAGAATAGGACCATAGGAATAACAATATCCCGGGGCGGAAGAAAAGCCGTCCCGGGATGCATTTTATCTTACAGGAAAGCATTGCGCCGGCATGCCGGAGAAGAGGAAG